>CAKQHU010000099.1 GCA_934234275.1 uncultured Phascolarctobacterium sp. | reverse complement strand
ACGTCAACATCAAAATGTTTTACCATGCCGGAAATAATAGGCTCGCTGGCACTGTCACCGATGAAGGAGATACGTACCAGCAGCTTGCTGCCTTCGGTATAGGTATCGCTTAATTTCATCTGTTTAACGATATCAGGCAGTTCGGCGTTGATAACGCTCTTGGTAAATTCTTTGGTAGTGGGATGCTGCGGATTGGTGAAAACATCAATCATCGGGCCTTCCTCAATGATGTCGCCGCTTTCGATAACAGCAACGCGGTCACAGATGGTTTTTACAACCTCCATCTGGTGTGTAATCAGCACGATGGTCAGATTCATCTTTTTGTTGATGTCCTGCAGCAGATGCAGAATAGATTTGGTAGTCTGCGGGTCGAGGGCGCTGGTTGCTTCGTCGCACAGCAGTACCTTAGGATTGCTTGCCAGAGCGCGGGCGATGCCTACACGCTGTTTCTGGCCGCCGGATAACTGGCTGGGATAGTAGTTGGCACGGCTTTCCAGCTGTACCAGCTCCAGCAGAGGACGTACGCGCTTGTCGATTTCGCTCTTGCTCAGACCTTGGATTTCCAACGGAAAAGCGATGTTATCATAAACAGTACGGCTTGCCAGCAGGTTGAAGTGCTGGAAAATCATGCCGATGCTTTGACGTGCTTTACGCAGCTGTGCTTCGCTCATGGCGGTCAGCTCCTGGCCGTCAACGAATACCTGGCCTGCAGTCGGTTTTTCCAACATATTGATGCAGCGCACCAAGGTGGATTTGCCGGCACCGGAAAGACCGATGATACCGAAAATTTCGCCAGCCTTGATGCTCAGGCTTGTTTTGTGCAGAGCATGGATGTCGCCGGCCTTGCTGTAGTAGGTTTTTTCTACATTAACTAGTTCTATCATTCTTGTGTTCCTTTCTAATGTGACCGCAAGTTTCAGCAGTCCTTATTTGAGTGTGAGAGATTATTTTCCAATAGAAGTCAGCGAATGCTGCTTGAGAGTCGCATTCTCCGGTGTACGTCTGCCGTCGGATAACTGACAGCTGCGTAAAAAAAATCCTTCACCGGCACGGCGAAGGATACGTTGCATCTGTAATCTTCATCTGCCGGAATTATCCGTTGGAATTGGCACCGTTCACTGATGTGTGGTTGCCGTAGCTTCATCGGGCCAGTCCCTCAGCTACTCTTGATGAAATCTCTGTTAAGTTTGAATGAAATAATCATACATCTATTTTAGGATGTTGTCAACAGTTTTGCGTAAATTTTACTAAAAAACTGTAAAGCTGTAAAGCTGCGTCCAATGGATTTCAGGAATTGCTCAAATTATATCAAAATACTAGGTAATTGTAAAGCGAAATGCGAAATTTTTTACAAAACCTGCGGAAAAAAGATTTTTTGTAAATTTTTCTTGACTTTCACGAGATAAAGTATTAAAGTATTTTTACGAGTTAGTGAGTTAAAGTACTATCGTTATATGCACGTAACGCACAGGAGGAAACTAAAAAATGGCAGCAAATATTCATGATCATTTAACAGACCAGTTATTCAAAGCGATTCTCAGCTTAAAGGATGAGGAGCAATGCTATAAATTTTTTGAGGATATCTGTACTATCAGCGAGCTGAAGGCCATGGCACAGCGCCTGGAGGTAGCGCGCATGCTGGATGAAGGCTGTATCTACGAAACTATTGTAGAGAAAACCGGTGCCAGCACTGCGACGATTTCACGCGTTAAGCGTTGTCTTGTTTATGGCGCTGACGGTTATAATTCTGTTATGCAAGTTATAAAAGAGGGGAAGAAAGAAGATGACTAATAAGGTATACCAGGTTCCCTACGGAACCAAGGATATTCTGCCGGGAGAGATGAAGACACGCCGCGGAATTGAAAATGCAATTATCAACGTTTTTGACAAATGGGGCTATGATGAGGTAAAAACACCCGATTTTGAATATGTTGAGACCTTCGGCGCTGCCGGTTCCAAAGGTGACTTTCGTTTCTTTGACCGCAGCAATAATCTGTTGGCACTGCGCAATGATATGACGGCACCGATTGCCCGCTTGACAGCAACACGCTTGCAGGGCGGCGAAAAGATTAAACGTCTTTGCTATCTGGCAAATCTTTACCGTTATGAAGAAATTCAGGCAGGACGCCAATGCGAATTTGAACAGGCCGGTGTAGAAATGCTGGGTGCCAGCGGCGCTGCTGCCGATGCCGAGGTTATCGTGCTGGCAGCCGAAGCATTGCAGGCTGCAGGCTTGCAGAAGTTCGCTATCAGCCTGGGCCACGTTGATTTCATCAATGGTCTGGCGGAGGAAGCAGGCTTCGATAACGCGCAATTGCAACAGCTGAAGGATTGCCTGCGCCGTCATGATGCTGTGGGCATGCAGCAAATGGCAGATGCGATGGAAAATATCCGTCCGGAAATCAAGCAGCTTTTTGCCGATTTCCTCTTCCTGCAGGGCGGCATAGAGCTTTTGGACAAGGTTGCTGCCATAGTAACTAACGCTAAATGCCAAGGCGCGCTGAATGATTTACGCAAAATCTACAAGCTGGTGGAGGCTTATGGTGCCGCAGGCTATTTGAGCTTTGACCTTGGCTTATATCGTTCTTTGGATTATTACACGGGCATGCTTTTTGAAGTATATCTGCCGGAAATGGGTTATCCGGTGGCAGGTGGCGGACGCTACGACAAGATGATGCAGCGCTTCGGCCTGGAATGCCCGGCAACAGGCTTTGCCGTTGGCGTGGACCGTGTACTGCTGGCTTTGGAGCGCAACGGTGTTGCTACCAATAACCGCACCTGGGATGTGCTGGTAGCCTGGAGCGAAGGCAAGCTGCCGGAGGCGATTGCCAAAGCGACAGCATTGCGCCGCGAAGGCCGCAGCGTGAAGCTGCTGACCGAGGCTGCGGACCTGCAGGGAGCAGCACTCGCAGTAAAGGAATATGGCTGTAAATCGTTAGTATATGTAGAATAAGCTTAAAGAAAAAACATTATACTCATTCAGCTTATGGCTGGGAAATATAGAGGGGTATTTTTATGGACGAATACATTACTATAGCATTGCCGAAGGGCAAGCTTTTCGATAAGTCTGTACGCCTGCTGGCGAAGGTAGGCTACAGCGCCGAAAACGTTACCGAGGATTCACGCAAGCTGGTTATCAGCAACGAGGAAACCAAGGTACGCTTCATTATTGCCAAGACGGTTGATGTGCCGACGTATGTGGAATACGGTGCGGCAGATATCGGCATCATAGGCAAGGATGTGCTGCTGGAGCAGGATAAGGACGTAGTGGAGCTTTTGGATTTGGGCTTTGGCCGCTGCCGTTTAATGATGGCGGTGCCGGAGGCTAAGCGACGTGACAAGCTGACGGATTACGCTCACCTGAGGGTAGCAACGAAGTATCCTAACTGCGCCAAGGCTTATTTCAATAAGCTGGGCATTCAGACGGAAATTGTTAAGCTCAACGGCTCGATTGAGCTGGGACCTATTGTAGGCCTGAGCGAAATGATTGTAGATATAGTAGAAACGGGGCGAACCCTGAAAGAAAATAAACTGGCGGAGGTTGATTCTATTTTCACCGCTACTGCCAGACTGATTGCCAACCGCGCCAGCTTCAAGCTGAAATTTGTGCGCTTGCACAAGTTGGTTGAGGATTTACGTATTGTTTTAAATGAGGAGGAAAAATAAAATGCAGGTTACAGACGCAAGAAAGATGAGCGCAGCAGAGATTGCTGCTTTAATGAAAAAGAAGGCTTTTGACGAGGTAGAATTATCCCCGCGCATTCAGGCAGGCACGGATGCTATGTTCGGCAGACACATGACGGCAGCACAGGTTGTTGACCAGATTGTCGCTGATGTGCGCAAAAATGGTGACGAAAGCCTTTTTTACTATACTAAGCTGATTGACCGCGTAGAGCTGACGCCGGAAAATATCCGCGTAACCGAGGAAGAATTTGCGGAAGCGGAAGCTATCGTCAAACCGGAAGTAAAGGCTGCTTTGGAGCGTGCCATCGCCAATGTTATGAAGTTCCATGAGGAGCAGATGCCGAAAACCTGGCTTACGAACCGTCCTTACGGTTCTTTGCTGGGCCAAAAGGTTACGCCGGTTGATTCCGTCGGTATTTATGTTCCCGGCGGCACTGCTGCTTATCCTTCGTCTGTAATGATGAATGCCTGCCCGGCAAAGGTAGCAGGCGTTCCCCGCATTGTGATGGCCGTACCGCCCGGAAAGGACGGCAAGGTTAATCCGAACGTGCTGGTAACGGCAAAATTAATCGGCGTTACCGAAATTTATAAAATGGGCGGCGCTCAGGCGATTGCTGCGCTGGCCTTTGGCACCGCAACCGTACCGAAGGTAGAAAAAATCACCGGCCCCGGCAACATCTTCGTAACTTTGGCTAAAAAAGCTGTCATCGGTCACGTAGATATTGATATGCTGGCCGGCCCGAGCGAAATCCTGATTGTAGCAGATGACAGCGCTAATCCGACCTATCTGGCTGCAGACCTTCTGAGCCAGGCAGAGCATGATCCGCTGGCCTGCGCCATCCTGATTACCGACAGCGAGCGTGTGGCTAACGCTGTGGGCGAAGAAATTGAAGTGCAGCTGGCACAGCTGCCGCGTAAGGAAATTGCCGGTACCTCGCTGCAGCAGGCAGGCAAGATTATCCTTGCCAAGGATATGCCTACCGTTATCGAAATGGCAAACCTGTCCGCACCGGAGCACTTGGAAATCATGACCAAGGCACCGTTTGAAATTATGCCGTATATCCGTAATGCCGGCGCAATGTTCCTGGGCGCTTATTCTCCGGAACCGCTGGGCGATTACTATGCAGGACCGAACCACGTTCTGCCGACAGGCGGTACGGCGAAATTCTATTCCGTACTGAACGTAGAAACCTTTATGAAGAAAACAAGCATTATTGCCTACACTGCTCCGGCATTGATGGCTGCTGCCGACGATATTATTACCTTGGCTGAAGCAGAGGGACTGCAGGCTCATGCCAACGCTATCCGTAAACGTGTGGGTAAATAAGGAGGCAGAAAATGAGTAGCTTTACTGTTCGCCAGAGTATTGAGGCGATGGAGGAATATGCCGTAGAAAGCGTGGCTGCGGATATTATTGTTAACGCCAACGAAAGTAATTACCAGCTGCCGCAGGAGATTGCGGAAAAAATTACCCAGCGTACCGCACGCTTCCCGTTTAACCGTTATCCGCCGATTAAATCGGAAAACCTGTGCGAGGTTATTGCCAAAGAGCTGGA
>CAKQHU010000098.1 GCA_934234275.1 uncultured Phascolarctobacterium sp. | reverse complement strand
CGCGTACCTCCGGGCTGCAGAGTTTTGCATTTGGCAATCATCTGCGCAATATGCTCCGGTGTTGTACCGCAGCAGCCGCCGACAATGCTTGCGCCCTTGCCTGCGAGCTCGTACATCAGCTCCGCATATTCCTCGGGTCCGACATCAAAGCAGGTTTTGCCTTCACGCTGTACCGGCAGTCCGGCATTCGGATTGATAATCAGCGGCAGGCTGGTTGCTTCCAGCATCTGCGGGAAGAGCTTACCCACCTGCACTGGTCCCAGACCGCAGTTAAAGCCGATAGCATCTACACCCAGCCCTTCGCACATCAGAGCGGCAGCCTCAACCGTAGCACCGGTCAACAGCTTGCCATCCTCGTCAAAGGTCATGGTCACGCAAATCGGCAAATCACAGTTTTCCTTAGATGCCAGAACCGCAGCCTTGATTTCGTAGGTATCGCTCATCGTTTCGATAAGAATCAGATCCGCACCGGCAGCAGCGCCGTAGCGTACCATTTCGCCGTAGGCCTCTACAGCCTTTTCAAAGGGCAAATCGCCGTAAGGAGCCAACAGCTTGCCTGTCGGTCCCAAATTCAGCGCAACAAATTTATTTTCCCTGCCACCGCAGGCCTTCTTGGCAATCGCCACAGCCGCTTCGATGGTTTCCTTGCAGTCCAGGCCGGAGCCTGCCAGCTTCAACGGATTAGCACCGAAGGTATTGGATTTTACGATATTGGAGCCTACATCAAGATAACTGCGATGCACAGCCTCTACAATATCGGGGTGTGTAAAATTCCAGCTTTCGGGCAGCTCACCCGGCTGCAGACCGCGTGCCTGCAGTTGTGTGCCGGTGGCACCATCAAAGAACAGCATTTGCTTGCCTAACAATTCCTTAAAATTCATAAATTAAATCTTCTCCTCAAACTTTCTTAATATCGGTATCTCTATACGGACAGTTTATATTACTGCAGGTCATACATTTATTCTGCACGCAGGCAGCATCCTCCGATAAACCGATGATTGCCGTCACCGACTTCGACGGAGCCATCATCAGTCCGTCCGTCAGCGTCAGACCGATGCGTTTGGCGCAGTTCAGCACTGCGAACAGCTGACGCTGCTCCTCCAGCGGCCAATCACCATAGCCCGGCGAAAAGCGCGGACGCTGCAGCAGACCGCCTGTTTCCGCCTGCGCCTGCACCTCATCGCAATAGCTTTCAATCAGCGCCGCTGCCACGGCCTGAGCCGCCGCGCCTTCAGCAACGCTGATAAGTGCGAGGCGGCGGATGGCTGCGTCCACCCTGCTGCCGAGCGTTGCTCCCATCAGCAGCACCGTGTTGCATCCCTTTAAATGACGCGCCAGCGCACGCGAATGAAAGCGCACGCCGCAATCCAGCGTTACGCCCGCTTCATCTGCTGTTATCGCATGCTTTTGCAGGATATAACGTGCCTGCACCTCATTGCGCAGCTTCAGATAAACCGTATCCACTAAAATTTCTGCTGCCTTATCTCCCGGCTTGGCCCGCAGATAACGCAGCGCTTCCTTTTGCTTAAATTCCATAACAACAACCTGACTTTTGCGCCCTAGCGCAGGACTATTTATCTACAATCTCTCCGAGATTATTCATAATACCGGCAAAAATTTCCGGCTTATTCATCGTATAGATGTGTACATTGTCAAAACCGTTGGCGATCAAATCAATAATCTGGCCGGTAGCATAGGCGATACCTGCCTGCTTCAGCGCCTCCGGCTTATCAGCAAATTTTTCTACCATTGCACGGAACTGCGGTGGCAGCTTGGTACCGCTCAGCTGGCAGATGCGGATAATCTGCTTGGCATTCGTCACCGGCATAATGCCCGGCACCACCGGCACATTGATGCCCGCACGCAGCAGACGGAACATATAGTTATACAAAATCGTATTATCAAAAAACATCTGCGTCACTAAAAAGTCAACGCCGGCATCCACTTTGTACTTGGTGTTTTCTATATCCTTTTCCAGCGAACCCGATTCGGGATGGCCTTCGGGATAAGCAGCACCACCAACGCAGAAATCTCCCTGCTTCTTTACAAACCGCATCAGCTCACTGGCATGGGCAAAGCTGCCGATTTCCTCGCCCTGCATATCTGCCGGGATATCGCCGCGCAGCGCCAGAATATTTTTTACGCCAAAGCCCTGCAGCTGTCCAAGTACCTCTGCCAGCTTTGCTTCATCAGCCTTTACACAAGTCAGATGAGCCAGAGCCGGCATGCCGTTATCCTGTACTTTTTTGGCCAGTGCTGCCGAATAGCCTACCGTGCTGCCGCCTGCACCATAGGTGACGCTCATATAAGACGGCTTGCTGGCTGCAATTTTGTTGACAATCTCCAGACTGTTTTGCAGCTCCGCACCCTGCTTAGGCGGAAACAGCTCGCACGAAAGATGGATTTTACCGTTTTTTAAGATATCAATTATTTTTTCCGATGTCATAATTATCCCCCAAAATCAAAAGCATTCGTATGACATTTTAACAGTTATCGACATCTTTGGCAAACAAAAAACAGAAGAAATTAACTAATAGGCGATAAAACCTACCAAAATGATAAATATGTTACACACTAAAAATCCCGCAGCCGGATAAGCTGCGGGAATGAAATGCATTGGCGGAGACGGTGGGATTCGAACCCACGTGCCGCGCAAACGGCAAACTGATTTCGAGTCAGCCGCGTTATGACCACTTCGCTACGTCTCCATTATTTTGTTATGGCGAAATATTCGCATCAGGTTAACATTAATATTATATAAGAAAAATCCCGTCTTGGCAACCGCATACTGAAATTATTCCTGCGGCACGCCAGCTTCACTCCTGCGCTTCGCCTTGTTCTCCTGACGGCGACGGCGGAAAAAGTCGCGCATCACCTGTGCGCATTCTTCCTCGCAGATACCGCTGACAACCTCTGCGCAGTGGTTCAGATTGGGATTCGTAATGATATTGAAAATAGATTCCGCGCCGCCGGCCTTCACATCAGGACAGCCGTAAACAACGCGGTCGACACGGCCGTTGACAATGGCACCGCTGCACATCGGGCAGGGCTCAACGGTAACGTAAAGCGCACAACCGCTCAAACGCCAACGCCCCAGACGCTCGCAGGCCTCACGGATGACTATGACCTCAGCGTGCGCCGTTGCGTCATGCCAAGTTTCACGCATATTGTGCGCGGCGGCGATAACCTCGCCCGTTGTCATGTCCGCCAGCACCGCGCCGATAGGAATTTCTCCCAGCTCTGCTGCTTTGCGTGCTTCAGCCAGTGCCAGCTGCATATACTTTTTATCGTCCATCAGGCATCCTCCGCCGCTTCCATCAGCAGCTCCCATTTTTCCATCAGCTCGGCAATAGTTTGCTCGTATTCCTCATGCTCTGCTGCCATCGCTGCGCTATGCTCTGGACTGGTGTGATTTGCCGGGTCCGCCATCTGCTTTTCCAAAAGGCCCATCATAGCCTCCTGCTCACGAATCTGCAGCTCTACCTTGGGCAACAGTCGTGCAGCCTCGTCCGGACTGTAACGGCGCTTTTTATCCTCCTGCTTTTTCGCTTTCGCCGGCGTAGCAGCAGCCTGCTGTTGCTGCTTTTTAGCCTGTGCCTCCGCATAGGCTGCAGCCTTTTCTGCTTCCTCCTGCGCCTGCGCCAAAGCCAAAGCCTTTTTCTGCTTCTCTTCGAGGTAAAAATCGTAGTTGCCCTTGTAGTCCTTGACCTCTAAATCCTCAATCTCCCAGATGCGGTCAGCAACCTCGTTAACAAAATAACGGTCATGGCTGACTACCAGCACTGTGCCGTCAAAAGCCTCCAAAGCAGCCTCTACCGCTTCGCGCGCCATAATATCCAGATGGTTCGTCGGTTCGTCAAGCACCAGACAGTTGGCTCCGTCCAGCACCAGCTTCAGCAGCACCAGGCGTGCCTTCTGACCGCCGCTCAGCTCACCGATTTTTTTGAACACATCATCACCGTGGAACAGCATGCCGCCAAGCATAGAGCGTGTATGCTCTTCCGTAAAGCCGTATTCAACAACAAAGTTTTCCAACAGCGTCTGCTCCGGGTTTAAGCGCTCATAGCTCTGCGAAAAATAACCGATCTGCACTCTGCTGCCAATCTTGGCCTTGCCCTTCAGCGGTGCGATTTCACCCAAGATAGTACGCAGCAACGTCGTCTTGCCGGTACCGTTGGCACCCAAAAGCGCTGCCTTTTCACCACGGCGCAGCGTCAGATTAATGCCCTTGGCCAGCACCTTCTCACCGTAACCGATGGTAAGATCCTCCATAATCAGCACTCTGTCCGCACATTCAGCAGCAGGCGGCAAACGCAGCTCAAACTCCTCATGCTGCACCGGCGCATCAATACGCTCCAGACGGTCGAGCTGTGACTGACGGCCACGCGCCATTTTACTCTTGATGCCAGCCTTGAAGCGACGGATATAAGCCTCCGTGCGTGCAATATAATCCTGCTGCGCATTATAAGCAGCAGTCAGTGTGCTGCTCTGAATCGCCTTCTGCTCCAGATAGCGGCTGTAATTGCCCTTAAAGGATTGCAGTTTGCCGCCCTCCATCTCCAGAATGCGCATAGCAACATTATCGAGGAAAGCACGGTCATGGCTGACAACGAGCAGACCACCCTTAAATTCCTGCAGATACTTTTCCAACCACTGCGTCATAACAATATCCAGATGGTTTGTCGGTTCGTCCAGAATCATAAAGTCGGGATTGCGCACCAGTGCCGCCGCCAGCATCAGGCGTGTTTTCTGACCGCCGCTCAGTGTTGCCGCATCATGCTGCCACCAATCCTCGGTGTAGCCAAGTCCGATAAGCACACGCTTAATACGGTTTTCGTAATTATAACCGTCAATAAATTCGTAGCGCTTAAGTACGCGTCCGTATTCCTCCAGACAGCTGTCGAGCTTTTCTCCCTGCAGCTTGCCGGAATCAGCCTCCAGCTGCGCCAGCTTTTGACGCAGGCTGCTGATTTCCGGGCAGGCTGTCTGCATAAACTGCCAGATAGTACCTCTGATATCGGTAAAGCCCTGCTGTACATAGCCTACGCTGATACCGGGTTCAAATTTTACCGCACCGCTATCAACCCATTCAGGCTGCAGCAGGCAGCGCAACAGCGTTGTCTTGCCGCTGCCGTTGACGCCGACGAGGCCAACATGCTCGCCCTGTTCTACCATGAAGCTGACGTCTTTAAATATTTCATGAATGCCAAATGCTTTGGCGATTTTATCTACTACTAATTGCATAAC
>CAKQHU010000097.1 GCA_934234275.1 uncultured Phascolarctobacterium sp. | reverse complement strand
GTATCTGCGTTCTCGAGGTATAGAGGTGAGGTTATAATGCAGATCGATATTTCTAAAATCAAATTTGACAGCAGAGGTCTTGTGCCTGCTGTTGTTGTAGATGTACGCACGAACGATGTTGTTATGCTGGCGTATATGAATGAGGAGTCATTGCTCAAAACATTGGAAACAGGTTATACCTGGTTCTGGAGCCGCAGCCGTCAGGAGCTGTGGAATAAGGGCGCGACGAGCGGCAATCTGCAGAAGGTTGTGGAGCTGTTCTATGACTGCGACGGTGACGCGCTGCTCGTAAAGGTAGAGCAGCAGGGAGTTGCCTGTCACACAGGTGAATATTCCTGCTTCCATAATCCGCTGTGGCATACGTCCAATCTGCCGGTACCAGAGGTAGAAGGCCTGCCGAAGGTTATCAGCGAGCTGTATCGTATGATTTTGTACAAGCGTCAGGCTGACGATGCGGAGATGAAATTCCTCATGAGCGGCAGTCAGGATAAGCTGCTGCAAAAGCTGGGCAACGAAATTACGGAAACAATTATCGCGTCCAAAAACGGCGAGAAGGATAAGGTGCTGCACGAAATGGCAGATTTGTGGTATCATTGCCTGGTGCTTCTGGCTTATCACAACATTACGCCGGAGGAGCTGCTGCGTGAGCTTGGGGGCAAGAGAGCGTAAGGAAAATTTTACAAAACCAAATATGTATGTTAGACTATAAACAGTTGCATGATTGTTTTCACTTATCGAAAAGATCGTGCCTGACTGTGTGAGTCAGTGGCATCTGTCGAGCTTTCGGCAGATGCCTTTTTTATTGACACCACATATGACACCAAGTATAATGGAGGTAGAAAGAAGCTATGTCACAATGGGAAAAGCTACTGTACAAGCTGAAAAAATTATCGCCTGATATGCGGTTTGAGGAATTGCAGAAAATATTGGAAAGCTATGGCTATGAAATGCAATCTCCGCGAAGTGGCAGCAGCCATTTTTCGTTTCGTAAAAAGGGCAGAGCTGTTATTACTATTCCTAAGCATAAACCAATCAAAAAGGTGTATATTAAGTTAGTGAAAAATATTGTGGAAAGCGAGGAAGAAAAATGAAAACTTTAGAAGATTACATGAAGTTGAATTATCGCCTTGAGTTTGAACCTGATGAAGATGAAGGCGGTTATGTTGCTTATTTTCCTGAGCTTCCCGGCTGTATTACTATGGGGGATACTATTGAAGAGGCAGCGGCAAATGCAGTTGATGTTAAGCGTACATGGCTGGAAGCTGCCTTGGAAAATGAAATGGAAATTCCTCTGCCTGAAAAAAAGGATAAATATTCCGGTCAGTTTAAACTTCGTGTGCCCAAGGCTTTGCATAAGCTTTTGAGTCAGCATGCTAAGCAGGAAGGTATTAGCATGAATCAGTATTGTGTATATCTGCTTACGCGTAATGATGCTCTTAATGCCAAATAGATAAGATTGAGCGTAACCTATAAAAATAGAAATCTGCTGTGCGCAAGCGTGGCAGATTTTTTTATTACCTTTGTAACAATTTTCTTTTCCTGCTATAACTCAGGATACTTTTTTTCGCTAAAGCATTACAAAAGCATTTAAATATAGTATAATGGTAACATATTATTTTCAGGCACTATTTTAGGGAGAGGTGTAATTACTCATGTATGAAAGAAATAATAAGCCTGTGCCGCAGCTGATAGAGGTTGAGCCAATGCAGGATGGCTACCGCTGGGTCGCAATTACGGCGATGCTGCTGGCAATCGGTATTATTCTGCACACTGTAAGTCCTAACGTCGGCGGTGTAACGCCTAACTGGACAATTGCTATGTATTCTATTGTTATTAACTTGACGCGTCCTAAGCTGTCGCAGGCTATAGGTATCGGTTTTATCGCCGGCCTGACACTGGTTCCGTCCTCCAAATCAGCTTTCCCACTGGGCAATGTTGCCAGTGAGCTGGCTGGTGCGACTGTTTGCTGCCTTTTGGTTGAGGCTATGTTCAAAACTGGTATCAGCGAGTGGAAGCTGCGCCCGTTTATCACCGGCTTTGTTGCTACGATGACCAGCGGCGGTCTGTTTACTTTTATCCTGAAGCTTATTTTAGGCTTGCCGCTGCACGTATGGATTTATGCTATGCTGCCGGTTGTTGCAATTGTAGGTCTGCTTAACGGCTTGATAACCTTCTTCCTGTACGCTCCCGTGCGGAAGCTGTTTTACTTTCAGGAGGATGAAAAATAATGGAAAGCGTAATCAACTTAGAGAATTTTTATTTTGCCTATAAAAAATCGGATCTGGTGCTGCGTGATATCAACTTTGAAATCAAAAAAGGCAGCTTCACCGTTATCACCGGACCGAGCGGTGCCGGCAAGACAACGCTGTGCAAGGCTATGACCGGTATCGTCCCCTATTACATGGGCGGACGCTACAGCGGCGATGTTAAAATTAACGGCGAAAGCACTAAGGGTAAGCGTGTCAGCGATATTGCCATGCGTGTGGGCTTTATTATGGAGGACTACGAAAGCCAGCTGGTTTCATTGACTGCCGGCGAGGAAATTGCCTTCAGCCTGCTTAACCACGGCTTTGCGCCGCAGGAGGTTGAAGAACGCACCAGACAGGCACTCGAAGATGTAGGCCTGCCGGGGCGCGAAAGCTATCAGCTGGACGAGCTAAGCGGCGGTCAGCGTCAGCGTCTGCTGCTGGCAGCAACGCTTGCCGTGCATCCGGAGATTATCGTGCTGGATGAGCCTGTATCCGCAATGGACCCGGACGGTGCACGTTCCCTGTATAAGCTGGTAGATAAAATCCACAAGCAGTACGGTACAACGATTATTGCCGTTGAGCATCGCGTGGATTATGTGCTGCCTTACGTAACGGATATGATTGTACTGAACGAGGGCGAGCTGGTGGCGGCTGATGCCTTTGAGGCTGCAGCTCCTAAAATGTACGAAAATCCCGTATTACGTCCGTTGCTGCCGTCACTGTGGCAGATAAAGCTTGGTCTGGAAGAAAAGCTTGGCGTGGATTTGGGCGATTGGCGCAGCGAAGAGGATGCGCTGGCTGATTTTCGCACCTATGGGATTGTTGCGGCAGAAGGGAGAGCTGACTGATGTTAGAAGCAAAGGATGTCAATTTCGCTTATATGCGCGGACAGCCTGTAATCAAGGATATGGATTGCAAGATAGAGGACGGAGAGTTTGTGGCGCTGCTGGGACATAACGGCAGCGGCAAAACAACCTTGAGCCGTCTGTTTATGGCACTGTGCCATCCGCGCAGCGGCCAGGTTTTTGTTGACGGTGAGGATATCGTTAAGCGTGAGCCGGCAGATTTGGCCGACAAAATCGGTTACGTATTCCAAAACCCGGACCTGCAGATTTTAGAGGATACGGTATTTGATGAGGTTGCTTACGGTCCGCGCGCCAAAAAGCTGACGGAAGCAACTATAGAGCGTCAGGTAAACGAAGCGCTGGAGGCTATGGGCCTGACAGAGCTGAAGGGCGAGTATCCGCGCCTGCTGTCCTTTGGACAGAAGCGCCGCCTTGGTGTGGCGGCGGCGCTGGCGCTTAACCCGCGTACACTGATTCTGGACGAAATTACCAACGGTCAGGATGCGCTGGAAAAGGAAGCTATGATGAGCTACCTGCAGGCAATCAATGAAAAGCGCGGTATTACGATTGTATTGATTTCGCATGATATGGATATTGTACGCCGTTATGCTAAGCGTGCGATTGTGCTGCATTACGGCAAGCTGGTTTATGACGGTACGCCGGCGAAGCTGTTTGACGGCAGCCAGCCTGTAGAGCGCTGGGGCCTGTGCCGTCCTACGGTAGCAGCGTTAGCTGCTTCTTTGGGCATTGAGGCCGCAACTGCCGAAGAATTTTGCAAGCAAGTTATTTGTAAGGAGGGAAGCAGATGAAGCTGACAGCCTTTACACAGATTATAGTTACTCTGGCGGTTACTGCCTGGGTATTCATCCTGCCGGTAGAAGCGGTAGCCACGATTCTGGTTTTGGAGCTGGCGCTGCTGCTATACATTAAGCATGACAGAATGACGATGGCTGCTATAGGCGGCCTGGCAGTTTTCACCGGTATGATGATTTTACTGCAGCTGCTTTTCGGCTCTCCGCTCGATGTATCGCTTATCGGCGGCCTGCGCATGCTGGTTATGACGATGGCATTTTTGTGCCTGCTGGCAGCGAGCCGTATTCAGGATATTGCCAAGGCTTTGGTAGACCGTTTCCATATGCCCTGCGAATATGCCTTCATGTTGACTACGGCACTGCGTTTTGTGCCTAACTTTCTGACTGACAGCGGTATTACGCTGGATGCACAAAGCTGTCGCGGTTATTCCAACCGCGGCAATATGTTCAAGCGCTTCTTTGCTTATCTGGTTGTTATCCGCCCGCTGGTTATGCGTGCGGTAGCAAAATCGGAAACATTGGCGCTTTCCATGGAGCTGAAGGGCTTCGGTGGCAACACCTACAAGAATATGCCGCCGGCACCGCTGCGCTTCTGCGATATTTTCGTATTGCTTTTGGTAGTAGTGCTTAGTACCTATCCGCTGTGGATTAAATACCTTTAAAAAAATAAAGAACTGCGAAAGCTCTGTGCAGTTTATTGCTGTACAAAGCTTTAGCAGTTCTTTTTTTGTTGCTTAAGCAAGTTTTATTCTCCCTTGGTCTGGAATTCGGCAATGGCAGGATTAATCAATGCCATATAATAACCGGCAACAACCTCCGGACCGGGATTCATTTTGTTTTTGAGCCACCAGCGTATCATACCGACAAAGCTGCTAGTGAGGCTGTTGATTAAAAAGTCTTCCGGTACTCGCTGCGAATATTCATCGTAGGAACCGCTCATCTTAATGCTGACATTCTGCAGCATATAATCACGGAAGAAGCCTAAGAACAGCGTACCGTCATCGTAATTGATGATACCCAGGTAGTATTCGCGTTTGTCGCGCAGGTGATAAAGGATGTGTGTGATACGAGTTTCCGTGTTTTGCGGCATCTCGGAAAAATTATGTGTGGAGCAGGGCGGGATAACGGGGCTGAAGATATGGTCGAAAAGCTCGAAGCAGATTTGGCGTGCCAGATCATCCTTGGTTTCGAAGTGGCTGTAGAAGGTGCTGCGTCCGACGTTGGCTGCATCGATGATATCCTTAACGCTGACTTTTTCATAGCTCGTTTTGGTAAGCAGTTTGACAAAGGCGTCGATAATTGCCTGCCTGGTCTTTTTTTGTCTTCTGTCCATGGTATGCAGTGCTCCTCTCCCGATAATGTACATTTTATGAAAAGTGTTCATTAAAGTACGAATTTCGATTTTTGTAGATAGATTTTTTATCCAACTTAGATTATCATATACATAGAGTTTAGTCAAGAACTTGACTTCGCTTCATGATATACTCATACTCATC
>CAKQHU010000096.1 GCA_934234275.1 uncultured Phascolarctobacterium sp. | reverse complement strand
TTTAACTGCTAAAGGAGGGAAGCAGGCATGAACGACAGTATAGCGCGTGCAAAGTTTATTGATAAGCTGATGACAGCTGTGTTTTATTGCGTAGCAGGCTTCTTTATCCTGCTGCTCGTAGCCTTTGCCTTGTACGTTATCATTAACGGCTTCAAGGATTTCAGCTGGAGCCTGGTATCCTTTGAGGGCGGCGGCATCGGTAATTTATTCTTCAATACTATTTATCTGGTTTTCCTGTCGCTGTTGGTCAGCGTGCCTTTGGGCGTCGCTGCCGGCATCTACATGGCGGAATATGCTAAGCAGGGCAAGTTCACCAAGTTCCTGCGTATGTGTATCGAAACGATGTCCTCGCTGCCGTCCATTGTTGTCGGTTTGTTCGGTTACCTGGTATTTATCGTAATGACCGGCTCACAGTGGAACCTGTTCAGCGGTGCGCTGGCAGTCTCCATTCTCAGTATTCCGCTGATTATGACGGTAACGGAGGATGCCTTCAAATCGCTGCCGCAGGGCTATAAGCGCGGCAGTCTGGCTATGGGCGCAACTCTGTGGCAGACGGTTTACAAGGTGCTGCTGCCTGCTTGCCTGCCGCGTATTATGACAGGTGTCATTCTTGCTGCAGGTCGTGGCTTCGGTGAAGCGGCAGCTCTCTTGTATACCGCAGGCATGAGCACCGATATCAACTGGAACAGCTGGAACCTGCTGTCGCCGACCTGCCCGCTGAATCCCTTCCGTCCGGGCGAAACGCTGGCACTGCATATCTGGGCATCGCGTACCGAGGCGCTGGCAGCCAATGCGGCGCAGATGGCTAACCTTTCTTCAGCAATATTAATGCTGTTGGTGCTGTCCTTTAGCCTGGGCGCACGTTACCTGAGCACTTATTTAGACACAAAAACCGGAGGTAGCAGAAAATGACGAATGATAAGGCTGCAACTAAATTTTTAGTGCAGGATCTGGATTTGTATTACGGCAAATTCCAGGCGTTGAAAAAAATAAATCTTGATATCAAGGAAAAGGAAATTACCGCACTTATCGGTCCTTCCGGCTGCGGCAAATCCACTTTTTTGAAAACACTGAACAGAATGAACGACCTGGAAGAGGGCGTGCGCATTGAAGGCAGCATTGCACTGGATGGCAAGGATATTTTTGCGGAGATTGACCCCATCAGTCTGCGTCATCGTGTAGGTATGGTCTTCCAACAGCCTAACCCCTTCCCGAAAAGTATTTATGACAACGTTGCTTACGGTCCGCGTATTCATGGCGTGACGAAAAAGAGCGAGCTGGACGAGATTGTAGAGCGCAGTCTGCGTCAGGCTGCCATTTGGGACGAGCTGAAGGACAGACTGAATAAGAGTGCGCTGGGCCTGAGCGGTGGCCAGCAGCAGCGCCTGTGCATTGCACGTACTCTGGCTGTACAGCCGGAGGTTATCCTCATGGACGAGCCTACCAGTGCGCTGGACCCGATTTCTACAATGAAGATTGAGGATTTGGCGTTGGAGCTGAAAAAGGATTACACCATCGTTATTGTTACGCATAATATGCAGCAGGCTGCACGTATTTCCGATAAAACGGCCTTCTTCCTTTTGGGCGAGCTGATTGAGTTTAACGAAACAAAGCAGCTGTTTGCTAATCCGTCTAATCCTAAGACAGAAGAATATATTACCGGCAGATTCGGTTGATGTAAGGAGAAAGGAACAATAAAATGACACGTAACAAATTCAACGAGGAGCTGAAGCAGCTGCTCAACAGTGTGCGCGTGATGGGCGTAAATCTGGAGGATACCCTGGATAAGGTTATCGCTAACCTGGAGCAGAAGGATGCAGCTTTAGCGCAGCAGATTATCAGTGATGATGATAATTTTGACAACAGCGAAGTAAATATCGAAAAGCAATGCCTGGAGCTGGTGCTGACACAAACTCCGGTAGCAACGGACTGGCGCGAGATTGCCAGCTGCCTGAAGCTGGTGGGTGACATGGAGCGCATTGCCGACCATTGCAGCGACATCAGCCAATACACCTTGAAGCTGATTGAAAAGGATCCTGTGCCGCTGCCGGATAATTTTATGGCTATGCTGCAGGTTATGCGCCAGATGGTGTATGACAGCATCAGCGCCATCAGCGAAAATGATCTGGAGCTGGCCAACAAGGTTATTGCTACCGATGATGAGGTAGACAATTACTTTGCCGAAATGCGTCAGCATCTGACCACCGTTATGCAGCAAAAACCGCAATATGTACCCCAATATGTTGACTATCTGATGATTGCCAAATATGTGGAGCGCATTGCCGACCATTCTACGAATATCGCCCAATGGGTAATGTTTGTGGTAAAGAACGAACTGAAAAACTGAGCTTTGAATGCCAATCACGGCCTCCGCAGCAATGCGGGGGTTTTTGCTTTATTTCAGCAGTTATCATAGCATTGGCAGCAGGCATCACTTTGCAGACTTGTTTTCTATATTTGTTGATTTGTGTTATAATAAAGTGTTAGAGTATTTACGTTCCGGACAGCTTCGGAAAATATTACAGGCTGTGGTTGTCACGATTCAGAAACTAAGATTTTAGAGCAAATTCAGGAGGGACGCAATGCATATTGATAGACGATTAGAAACTATTGCCAACCTGGTGCCGCAGGGCTGTGTGCTGGCAGACATCGGCACGGACCATGCGTATTTACCCGTGTGGCTGTTGGAAAAGCAAAGAATTGCGCGGGCGATTGCCGGCGATATCGCCGCAGGCCCCTGCCAGGCGGCGCGCACTACCGTGGCGCAGTTCGGTCAGCATGAGCATGTAGAGGTGCGTCAGGGCAGCGGCCTGAAGGTATTAAGCCCCGGCGAAGCAGACTGCATTGCTATTGCAGGCATGGGCGCTTCTACCATCATCAGCATTTTGGAGGATGACATGGAGGTAGCGCAGAGCGCAGAGCTTTTGGTGCTGCAGCCTATGGCCGGTGCCGCCTCCTTGCGCGCGTGGCTGTGCAGCCACGGCTGGCAGCTGGCTGCCGAAGAGCTGGTGGATGATGCTCCGCACTTTTACGAGATTATCGCTGCTAAGCGTGGCTCTGCGCCTGCTTACAGTGCGGCAGAGTGCGTTGTAGGCCCGCTGCTGCTCGCACAGGAGCATCCGTTGCTGGCTAAGCAGCTGGCACGCCAGCTTGCTACCTGCAGACAGCTGTTGGAGAATATGGGCCGCAGCGAGCACGCACGCGCAAGCGAAAAGTATAAGGAAATCGAAGCGTTGAAAGCAGAACTGGAGGTGCTGCAAAATGGCAAGCTTAGTGACAGTAAATGATATTATCAACCTGCTGGATGAAATGGCACCGCCGGAGCTGGCGGAGTCCTGGGACAACGTCGGCCTGATGCTTGGCAGACGCAATAAGCCTGTGCGCAAGCTGCTCTTGGCGCTGGATATGACGCAGGAAACCGTAACGCAGGCGGTGGCGAAAAAGGCTGATATGCTGATTACGCATCACCCGGCGATTTTTCACAAGCTGGGTAATGTTACTGATGCCGACTGGCAGCAGGAGCTTTTGCTGCAGCTGGCAGAAAACGGCGTTGCTGTTTACAGCGCACACACTAATCTGGATTGCGTGGCAAACGGTGTCAACAGCGTGCTGGCCAAAAGACTGCGTCTGCAGGATGCAGATGTGCTGGATACTGTCAGCGGACTTGGGCGCATCGGCGAGCTGGCACAGCCGAGCAAGCTGCATGATTTTGCAGTCTTCGTCAAAAAGGTTCTGCAGGCCGATTATCTTACCGTAGGTGATGCAGGACGCAAGGTTAAGCGTGTGGCTGTCTGCGGCGGTGCCGGTGCCGATTTGATCGGGCTGGCGTTGGCGCAGGGTGCTGATACACTGGTGACAGGCGATGTGAAGTACCATGAGGCACAGCAAGCTGTTTTCAGCGGCTTGAACATTATCGATGCAGGCCATCAGCCGACAGAGCTGCCGGTGCTCGATGACCTGGCCGACAGATTGTCGCTGCGCTTTGCGGAAAAGCATTGGGATGTGGCAATTCAGGTAGCACGCGAAACACTGCTGCTGAAGCATATATAGAAAACAGGTGATAGAAGAATGATTAAAGATTTTAAAGCCGGCATTAAGGTATGCCAGGCAGTTTTGGTGAGAGTACAGAAGGTAGGCAATTCCTCTAACGGCGGTGTTTTTGCCCGCGGTATGCTGGAGGATAACAGCGGACGCATTGCTTTTATCTGCTTTGATGCAGTTTTGGTAGATAAGCTGCGTGAGCTGGAAGGCCCTACTGCCTTTATGATGGGCGGTAACGTTGACATCAACAAATTCAACAATGATATGACTTTGCAGGTTGTTATCCAGCGTCTGGAAAATCTGTTGCCGCAGGACGATATCAGCAATCTGCTGCCGCATGGTGATTTTGATGTTGAGGCGTACAAAACCAAGCTTGCTAATTATATCAAGGCTGTACGCACTCCGGGACTGCGTATGCTGCTGGAAACTATTTTCAGCGGTGCTACCTATGAGCGCTTTGTAACCAATCCCGCAGGCATGCGCATGCATCATGCTTATCTGGGCGGTCTGCTGCAGCATTCTGTAGATGTTACAGGTCTTGCGGTGGCTTTGGCTGAGCAGATTGAGGGCGTGGACAAGGATCTTGTTATTGCCGGCGCATTGCTGCACGATATCGGAAAAATCCGCGAAATTTCTGCGGAAATAGGCTTCCCTTATACCGGTGAAGGCCGTTTGCTCGGACACATTACCATGAGCTGCATGATGGTGCAGGAGGCAGCTGCCAAGCTGCGCTTGCCGTCCTCCCGTCTGGAGCAGCTGCAGCATATTCTGCTGTCGCACCACGGCGATAATGAAAAGGGTTCCCCGGTAGCCTGCTCTACACGTGAAGCTTTTGTTGTGCATTACGCCGACGAAATCAACGCCGTAATGAATCAGTTTGACGTGCATGACGGCAAGAGTGCCTGGGAGTACAACCGTATGCTGGGACGCAATATCCTGGTAGACAAGCTGTGAACAGCAGAATAATCCGCGAGACCGTGCTGAGCCTGCACGGGTTGAAGATAAAGCTTTGGTTTAAGCTGGTAAAAAATATTACGCTACGCATAAAAGAGGATGGCAGCATCTTTCTTACTGCTCCCGTAGGAATGAGCCTGAGCGAGGTGCAGCAGTTCTTAGAGAGCAGGGAGCAATGGCTGCGCCAAAAGCTGCAGCGGATGCTGCAGGCACAGT
Source organism: uncultured Phascolarctobacterium sp. (assembly GCA_934234275.1). GTDB lineage: Bacteria > Bacillota > Negativicutes > Acidaminococcales > Acidaminococcaceae > Phascolarctobacterium_A. Next base: position 202 of record CAKQHU010000096.1, on the reverse strand, counting down.
CACAGCAAAAGCAGGAGCAGAAGTACAGCATGGGCGAGCTTCCCTTTGACGGTCAGCATGTGTGGCTGTGGGGTAAGCGTTTGCCGGCGCACTTTTTGCTCAATACCCAAAAGCATGGCACCTACGAGGTGCAGGCTGACGCTGTTAACTTTTATTACCACAGCGAGCTGAGTAATGAAGCTAAATGCGCCTTTGTGGAATT
>CAKQHU010000095.1 GCA_934234275.1 uncultured Phascolarctobacterium sp. | reverse complement strand
ATGATGCTTTCGCTCTGGTGCGGCTTGAAGATTTCCTCCTCGCGCTTGGCCAGACCTACAACCGGCAAATCATCAAGGCCCAGGCCGCGGATAACCTCCAGCGCCGAGCTTAGTTGGCCCTTGCCGCCGTCGATAACCACAAGGCTTGGCAAGTCCTCATAATCCCGGTAACGGCGGTAGACAACCTCCTGCATGGATTTAAAGTCATCAGGCTTGCCTTCTGCCGAAACGATTTTATACCTGCGGTAATCTTTTTTGCTGCTGGTGCCGTTGCGGAACACAACCATGGATGCAACAGTTTCGCTGCCCTGCGTATGGCTGATATCGAAGCAGTCCATGCGCTCTAAAGGATGCTCCAACCCCAAGGCCTGCTGCAGTTCTTCGGCTGCCTGCAGGTCATTTTTCAGCGATAGGCTACCCTTACGCAATCGTTCATTCAGCAGCTTGACGGCATTTTCATTCGCCAGCTTCAGCAAATCCTTTTTCACACCGCGCTGCGGCAGCAGCAGCTCCACCCGTCGCTGCGCCTTATCAGCCAGCCAGGTTTCGATAAGCTGCTTTTCTTCCTCCTCCGGCAAGTATGGCAGCACTACTTCCTCGGGAATGAAGGTCGCTTCGTTATAATACTGCTTGACGAAGGCTGTCATAACCTCCTGCGGCGTGTCACCGCCGTCGGGCAAGAAGAAGTTATCTCTGCCGATGAGCTTGCCCTTACGCACGAAGAATAACTGCACGCACAGGCCTGTCATATCCTGCCCCAGGCCGAAGATATCCATATCCCCGCCGTTATTGGTTACAGCCTTCTGCGCTTCATTCAAACGTGCCACAGCCTGCAGCTGGTCGCGCAGTCTGGCAGCCTCCTCAAAGGCGTAATTATCCGCCGCCTCCTGCATCTGCTGCTTCAAATCGCGCTCCAGCTCCGTCGTGCGTCCGTCCAGCACCATGCAGACGGATTTAATCATCTTATGATAATCCGCCTTGCTGATGTAACCGGCGCAGGGCGCAAGGCAACGCTTAATGTGGTAGTTCAGGCATGGTCTGTCAGGATTCATTTTGCGACAGGTGCGCAGCGGAAACATGCTGCGCAGCAGCTTTACCGTGGCATGCATGGCACCGGCGTCAGCATACGGTCCGTAATAACGTGCGCCGTCGCGCAGCTGCCTGCGCGTCACATATAAACGCGGGAAATCCTCCTGCATGGTAACCTTAAGATAGGGATATGTTTTGTCATCCTTCAGGCTGATATTGTAACGCGGGCGATATTTTTTAATCAAGTTGCACTCTAGAATCAGTGCTTCTACCTCGCTGGAGGTAACAATCGTTTCAATCTCCGCTATTTTCGCCACCATTGCCTTCACCTTCGGCGTATGGCTAGCCAGATTACGGAAGTAGCTGCGCACACGGTTTTTCAGCACAACGGCCTTGCCGACATAGATAACCTTGCCGGAGGCATCATGCATCAGGTAAACGCCGGGCTTTTCCGGCAGCACTGCCAAGGCATTCTTTATATTGTCGCTAAAGCCTGCGACTAATTCTGTCATACATACCACCCGTTCTTCTTCGCCTTAGCCAGCTCCTGCTTGATGTACTGTCCGGTGTAGGATTTTTTGACCTTCGCTACCTCCTCCGGCGTACCGCTGGCCACCAGAGTACCGCCCTTGTCGCCGCCCTCGGGACCGAGGTCGATAATGTAATCCGCCACCTTGATAACGTCCAGGTTATGCTCGATGACGATAACGCTGTCACCGCCTTCTACAAGACGCTGCAGCACATCCAGCAGCTTGTGTACGTCCGCAATATGCAGGCCTGTCGTAGGCTCGTCCAGAATATACACCGTGCGTCCCGTACTGCGGCGCGAAAGCTCCGTTGCCAGCTTAACGCGCTGTGCTTCGCCGCCGCTCAGCGTCGTCGCTGCCTGTCCCAGATGAATGTAGCCAAGGCCTACATCCTCCAGCACTGCCAGCTTGCGGTAAATGCGCGGCTGGTTCTTAAAGAACTCGCAGGCCTCGCTTACCGTCATATCAAGCACCTCCGCGATGGATTTGCCCTTGTAATGCACCTCCAGCGTATCGCGGTTGTAGCGTGCGCCGTGACAAACCTCGCAGGGAACGTAAACGTCCGGCAGGAAATTCATTTCTATCTTATTCATACCATCGCCCTTGCAGGCTTCGCAGCGTCCTCCCTTGACGTTAAAGCTGAAGCGGCCTGCCTTATAGCCGCGCAGCTTGGCCTCATTGGTCTGGCTGAAGAGCTCACGGATAAAATCAAAGACGCCGGTATAGGTTGCTGGATTAGAGCGCGGTGTGCGTCCGATTGGGGACTGGTCGATGTTGATAACCTTATCCGTATATTCTATGCCCTCAATGCTGTCGTGCTCCGAAGCACGCAGACGCGCACCGTTGAGCTTGGCAGCCAAAGCGTTGTAAAGAATATCATTTATCAAGGTGGATTTGCCGCTGCCGCTCACGCCTGTTACGACAGTAAAGACTCCGAGCGGAATGCTGACATCAATATTTTTGAGATTGTTGGCGCGGGCACCGTGAATCGTAAGCATCCTGCCATCACACTCGCGGCGATGCCTGGGAACAGGGATAAATTTGCGACCGCTAAGATAGGTACCGGTAACGGACTCCGGCACCTGCTCAATTTCTTCTACTGTACCCTGGGCTACCACTTCACCGCCATGCTCGCCTGCTCCCGGACCGATGTCGATAATCTGGTCGGCAGCATACATCGTTTCCTCGTCATGCTCAACAACAATCAGCGTATTGCCCAAATCACGCAAATGCTTGAGCGTTTCCAGCAGCTTGCCGTTATCGCGCTGGTGCAGGCCAATGCTCGGTTCGTCCAGAATATACAGCACGCCGGTCAGGCCGCTGCCTATCTGCGTTGCCAGACGAATGCGCTGCGCTTCGCCGCCGCTCAGCGTACCGGCGCTTCTGTCCAAAGTCAGGTAATCAAGGCCTACGTCATTGAGGAACTGCAAGCGTGCCATAATCTCCTTCAGCACCTGATGCGCAATTAGCTGCTGCTTCGGCGTCAGCTCCAGCTTTGTAAAGAACTGCAGGCAGTCGCGCACCGTCAGCGCCGTCACCTCGCAGATATTTTTACCGCCGATAAGAATTGCCAGAGCCTCCGGCTTCAAACGGCTGCCATGGCAGGCAGCGCAGGGAGTGCTCGTCATAAACTCCTCCAAGTCCTGACGCATAGCATCGCTGAAGGCTTCACGATAACGACGGCGCAGCACGTTCAAAATACCGTCAAAGGTTGTGTTATGCTCCTTAACCTCACCCTGCAGGTTTTCGTACAGGAACTTAAACTTGCTCTCGCCGGCACCGTCCCACAAAAGCTGCTGCATCTCGGGCGTCAGCTCATTCCATTTGGTGTCGTAGTTATAGCCATAGGCAGCAAGAACTGCGCCCAGCTGCTTCATAAAATAGGAATTCAGATTGTTGCTGAAGCAGGCAATACACCTGTCCGCAAAGCTCTTATCACCGTCAGGCACAATCAAAGCCTTGTCAAACTCCATATGCATGCCAAGACCGGTACAATCAGGGCAGGCACCGAAGGGATTGTTAAAGGAAAACAGGCGCGGTTCAATCGCCGGCAAGCTGATGCCGCAGTCATTGCAGGCAAAGTGCTCGCTGAAAAGCTGCGTTGCCGTTGTTTCACCCAGCGTTGCTACCTCGGCAAAGCCATCGGCCAGCTTCAGCGCCGTTTCTACGGAATCCGTCAGGCGCTGCCTGATGCCATCGCGCACTGCCAGACGGTCGATGACCACCGAAAGGCTGTGCTTTTTATTTTTCTCCAGGCGGATATCCTCATCCAGCGTGCGCACCTCACCATCGATAAACATACGCACATAGCCTGCACGCCGCATATCGTCGAGCACACGCATATGCTCACCCTTGCGCCCGCGCACCAGCGGCGCCATCACCATAAAGCGACTTCCCGGCGGCAGCTCCAGCACCTGGTCGACAATCTGCTGTACGCTCTGCTGCTCAATGATTTTGCCACACTGCGGGCAATGCGGTTCACCGGCGCGTGCGAAAAGCAGACGCAGATAATCGTAAATTTCCGTTACCGTACCTACGGTAGAACGCGGATTGCGGCTCGTGGTCTTCTGGTCGATGGAAATTGCCGGGCTCAGGCCTTCGATATAGTCTACATCAGGCTTGTCCATCTGTCCCAAAAACTGGCGGGCGTAGGCCGAAAGTGATTCCACATAGCGACGCTGGCCTTCGGCGTAGATTGTATCAAAGGCCAGGCTGCTTTTGCCGCTGCCGCTGAGGCCTGTGATAACTACCATTTTATTGCGTGGTATTTCTACCGTTATATTTTTCAGGTTGTGCTGACGCGCACCCTTAACAATTAAAAATTCTTGCATATATTTTACCTCTGTTAACAAAAGGCAGAAGCTGCTCCAGCTGCTGCCGGCGATAGTATGTTTATATTATAGCACACTGCTAGGATAAACGCAGTAAAATAAAAACCACCTCAGTCTCAAGCCAAGGTGGTTGCAGTCCTCAAATATTATTTTACTTCTTCATACAGTGCACGTACGCAGGCATCTGCCAGCGCACCGATGCTGGAAACGCTGCGCTCCTGCGGCAGTCCGGATGCATCATAGCCAAGCGGCAGTTCGGTGCAGGCGGTCATTACAGGGATATCGCGCTCAGCCCACAGCTCCTCTACCAGCTCTTTCATAATAGCGCCGGCCTTTGCCAGCTGGTTAGCCTTAACGCAGTTGATAACCTCCTGAGATTTATCGCTCTGCTCCTCATTCGGAATGTACAAAGTCAGGCCGCGCTTTTCGGCATATTTCTGATACAGTCCGCAAGCACGTGTGCCTTTGGTAGACAGCATCCAGGCACCCTTTTCCGGAGAAAGCTCTTTAGCAGCCTTAACGGTTTCGTCAACGATATGCAGCAGCGGTACCGGCAATTCATCAGCAAACTGGTCGATAAAGAAATGTGCGGTATTGCAGGGAACAGCAAGTACATCCGCACCCATATCGCACAGCTGCAGCAAATCAGCCTTCAGCTTCGGCAGCGGAGATTCACCCTTGCCGAAAATTGCTGTGCCGCGGTCCGGGATATCGCAGTCACCGATCATATATACAACAGGATGCTCTTGGTCGCAGTTCGCCGGGCATCTCATAGTGAACTGACGCAAGAACTCTGCAGCGGCTGCAGGACCGAGGCCACCGACAACACCTAATTTTTTACCGTTTTTCATCATTTTCTTTTCGCTCATATATACCTCTTCTTTCCTATTCAGCTTTTCTTATAAGATTAGTAAATTTCTTATCATTTTAGCACACCGGGCTGTTATTTGCAAATATCATCAGCCTATCTATGTACACAAAAAGCCGTTGCCGGCCACCCCGCAAGGTGACAAGCAACGGCTAACTTTTGTTATTTATTTGCTAAGCCAGGAACGTACATTAGAAGAAGT
>CAKQHU010000094.1 GCA_934234275.1 uncultured Phascolarctobacterium sp. | reverse complement strand
AAGGCTGTACGCAACAAGCAGATTAAGTTTGTTTCGGACAAATACCGCTATGTTGCCAGCCAGCATATTGTCGATGCTATTGAAAACATTGCGCATGCTGTATATCCGGAAATTTTTTGAGGAAGTGTGTTTGTAGATGATTATTAAACGTGAACGGAGTCCGTTGGCTATTATTCTATTAGCAGTTCTCTTAGTTGTTATTGCCTGTGTATCTCTGACCTTCGGCCAGATAGATGTGCCTGTGGGCAAAGCGCTGGCGGTTATCGGCGCTCAGCTGAATCTGCCGGGCTTTACCGAGGCTGATTATAGCAGGGAGCAGCTTGCTGTTATCTGGTATATCCGTCTGCCGCGTATGCTGGTAGGTGTGCTGGTTGGTGCGGCGCTGGGTATTTCCGGCGCTGTAATGCAGGGCATCTTCAGCAACCCGTTGGCAGACCCCGGTCTTATCGGTATCTCCTCCGGTGCTGCTACTGGTGCTGTGCTTTCTATTGCTTTAGGTGCTGCCTCCGGCAGCATGTTTGCTATGCCGGCCTTTGCCTTTTGCGGCAGTATCTGTGCTGTGTGCCTGACGGTATTTTTGGCGATGCGTAACGGCAAAATTCCTGTTATGACGCTGCTTTTGGCAGGCGTTGCCGTGGGTATGCTTTTGGGTGCCATTACCTCCGGTCTGCTCACCTTTATGAACGAGCAGAAGCTGCAGCAATACCTGTTCTGGATGGTAGGCGGTCTTGATTATCGCCGTTGGGAGCACGTATATCTGGCAATGGGACCGGTGCTGTGCGGCATTGTAATTATGTGCATGCTGGCACGTCACCTGAACATTCTGGTGCTGGGTGAAACAGAAGCTAAAGCCGTTGGTATGCCTGTTACTGCTTTTCGTATGGGCCTGCTTTTTGTAGCTGCCATGACTACTGCTACCTCCGTTTGCGTCAGCGGCAACATCGGCTTTGTCGGCCTGGTTATTCCGCATATGATGCGTATGCTTATCGGTCCTGACCATCGCGTGCTTTTGCCTGCCAGCGCACTTGGCGGCGCAGCCTTTTTGGTATTCTGCGACTCATTGGGACGCATTATTATGCCACCGGCAGAGGTGCGTGTAGGTATTATGACAGCGTTCTTAGGTACGCCGTATTTCCTGTATCTGCTGCGCAGAATGCAGAAGCAGTTCTTTTAAGATGAGGTAGAGATTATGAAGATTATTTTCTTGACGAATGTTATTCGCCGCATGGGTATGATGCAGCAGACTATGGAAAAGCTGCAGCAGGAGGGCAAGCTGGATAATGCCTGCGCCTGCCGTTGGATTACCGATGCGACGGTTTGGGATGATAAATGGCAGAAGGAGCTTGCCGGCTCTAAGCTGGTCATTATGAAATGGATGGGTACTGGTCTGGATACACCATTTCTGCAGCGCTGCGTCAGCCTGCTGAAGCAGCTGCGCCTGCCCTTTTATATTGATGCTGCCGGCAGCAAGGAAGGAGAGCTGGCGCAGGGACTGACACCTGAGCAGCTTGCTGTTATCAAAAAATATTGCATGTTTGGCGGCGAAATCAACTATTACAATTTGTGGCAATACCTGCAGCAGCTGCTGCAGGGTGAAACAATTACAGTCGATGAGCCTAACCCGATTCACTGGTGCGGTATTTATCACCCGCGGGCGAAAAAGGTATATACCGATTTAGCGGAATATCAGCGCGATTTTTGCGTCAGCGGCCGTCCGACAGCGGGCATTCTTTTTTATCGCGACGAATGGGTGTGGGGCGATTTGACCTACCAGACTGCAATGATAGAAGAGCTGGAAGCACAGGGCGTGAACGCTGTATGCGTTTTCAGCAACGGCATGCCGCTTGAAGAAATGGGCATGCCCAGTCTGACGCAGGTTTTCAACAGCTTCTTCTGCACGGCGGACGGTGTGCCTGCAATCGATGTACTGCTGAACGTCATGAAGTTTTCCATGACTACCGGCGGTTCGATTAACCTTGATTATCTGAAAAAGTTTAATGTGCCGGTTTTGGCTGCCTATACAACAATTGCGCCCTTTGAGGAATGGAAGGACAGCTTTGAAGGCATGAACGCGATGGAGGTTTCTATCAGCGTTTCCCTGCCGGAATTTGATGGCATCATTCATGGTGTGCCTGTAGCACATAAAAAGATTCTGGAAAACGGCGATGTACGCTATCTGCCGAATACAGAACGTGTAAAACGCATGGCTTCCAAGGCGAAGAAGTGGGCGATGCTGCGCCACAAGGCCAACAGTGAGAAGAAAATCGCCATTATTTTCCATAACTATCCGCCGCGTAATTCCAATATCGGCAGTGCTATCGGCCTTGATACAATCGAAAGCATACGCCGCGTGCTGGCTGCTATGCGCGAGCGTGGCTATAAGGTTGATTGGATTCCGGAGGATACGAAGGAATTTATCAAGCTGTTGACCGCTAATGCTACTAACGACCGCAGCATGCTGACGGAAAAGCAGGTTGAAGCTGCCAACAAGCTGACGGGAGCGGAATACAAAGAATTCTTTGCACTAATGGATAAAAATGTGCAGGAGCAGCTTGTGAAGGACTGGGGCGAAGCGCCCGGTTCTGTTATGGAATATGACGGCGATATTCTTGTACCGGGAACGATGAACGGTAATGTTTTCGTAACGGTGCAGCCGCCGCGTGGCTTTGGCGAGGATCCGGAAAAGATTTACCACGATCCTTACGTTGCACCGACGCATCAATATCTGGCCTTCTACCGTTGGGTACGCGATGTGTGGCAGGCAGACGCCGTTGCTCATATCGGAACGCATGGCAGTTTGGAATGGCTGCCGGGCAAAAACGCCGGACTGGATTGCAGCTGTTATCCTGATTTGTCCCTGGGTGATTTGCCGAATATTTATCCCTATAACATCACCATTACGGGCGAAGGCATTCAGGCGAAGCGCCGTGGCGCTGCCTGTCTGATTGAGCATCTGCCGGCACCGCAGACACAGGCGGGCGTGTACGACGAGCTGGAGGAGCTGGAAAAGTTCATGGACGAATACGTGCACTTCAGCAGCACGCAGCCGGATAATCTGCCGCGCTTGCAGGAGCTGGTTCTCGAAAAGGTTGCGGAGGCCAACCTGCAGGACGAGGTTGCTTATGACGAGGAGAAACCTTTCGACGAATACGTGATGAATCTGCATAATTACATTACGGATTTGAAGAATATGGAGGTACACACAGGCCTGCATATTATGGGCCAGCCGCCGGAAAAGCAGCAGCTGGAGGATTATCTGTGGCTGCTGCTGCGTCTGGATAACGGCAACATTCCCAGCCTGACACAGGCCATTGCAGCGCTGTATGGCTTTGACTATTACTACCTGCTGGAAAACAGCAGCCTGATATATGAACCACTGAATATTACCTACGGTATGCTGATTGACCGCATTGCTGACCAGTGCCGTGAGCTGATTCGTTGCCTGCAGCAGCGTGACTTTGTGAAGGAAGCAGTTGCTGATGCTTTGCAGCTGCCTTGGGTGCAGCAGGCACCGGCGGAAAGCAGAGAAAAGCTGGAGCTGGTGTGCGACTATATTGTAGATACACTCTATCCTAATCTGCTTTTGACGAAGCAGGAAATTACCAATATGCTGCGTGGCTTTGAAGGCGAATATATTGAGCCTGGCCCGAGCGGTGCACCCTCTAGCGGCGGCGCCGATTTGCTGCCGACAGGCCGCAACTTCTACGGTGTGGACCCGCGCTGTCTGCCGACACCGGCGGCTTGGGAGATTGGCCAAACGCTTGGTGACCAGGTTGTAGAACGCTTTATTGCGGAGGAAGGTCATTATCCGGAAAATATCGGTATGGTATTTTGGTCCGGCGCAAATATGCGCAGTCACGGACAGTGCATTGCCGAATTCCTCTATCTCATGGGCATCCGTCCCAAGTATCAGAGCGGCAGCCTGCGTATCAACGGCTTGGAGGTCATTCCCTTGATGGAGCTTAAGCGTCCGCGTATTGACGTTACGGCGCGTATCAGCGGCCTTTTCCGCGATACTATGCCTTCGGTAATGCAGGTGATGGATAAGGCGGTGCTGTTGGCAGCGGAACAGGACGAGCCCGATGATTTGAACTTTGTACGCAAGCATATTCAGGAGGATACCAAGGAGCTGGAGCAGCAGGAGGGCATGGAGCACGCTGCTGCATGGCGTCAGGCGGCATTCCGCGTCTTTGGCGATGCACAGGGCACCTATGGTGCAGGCGTTGCGGCGCTTTTGGAAAGCAAAAATTGGGAAACTATTGATGATATTGCCGATGTTTATGTGCGTTGGGGCGGTCATGCTTACGGCGGCAAAACTAAGGGCAAATTCCTGCCGCAGCAGTTCCGCAAGCGTATGGGCAGTTTGGATATCACGATTAAAAACGAGGATAACCACGAAACCAATATGCTTAGCAGTGATGACTACAATGCATATCATGGCGGCATGATTGCTGCAGTACGTTCGATTAAGGGCAGTACGCCGCGCTCCTACTGTGGCGACAGCACCGACAGAATGCGTGTGACTATGCACAGCGTGCAGGAGGAGGCAAAGCGCCTGTTCCGCAGCGAGGCAATCAATCCCAAGTTTATCAAGGGCATGATGCAGCATGGTTACAAGGGCGCTGCCGATATGGCCAACATGATTGCACACAGCTTCCAGTGGGATGCGACGAGCGCTGTCATGGAAGACTGGATGTACGAAAAATATGCAGAAAAATATACCTTTGACCCGGCAGTACAGGAATGGCTGCGCGATGTGAACCCCTGGGCGCTGCAGCGCATGACGGAAATTCTGCTTGAAGCAGAGCAACGCGGACTGTGGCAGGCTAAGCCGGAAACCAAAGAGGAGCTGCAAAAGCTCTATCTGGATATGGAAGGCGAGCTGGAGGACAGAGCAGATGAGCATTAAAATGTTGGTGCTGAGCCTGACCGGCCAGTGTAATTTTGCCTGCCGTTACTGCTATGCTGCCGAGCATGACCGCAGTATGATGTCACCGGAAACAGCGTTGGCAGCAGTTAAGCTGGCAGCAGCCGGTGGTGAACGCTTTGTTATTCAGTTCAGCGGCGGCGAGCCGCTGCTGAACTTTGCCTGCCTGCAGGCAGTTGCAGATTATGTGCATCAGGAAAAGCTTCCTGCCGTCCTGCAGTTGCAGACCAACGGCTCTTTGCTTACAGATAAGATTGCGAAATATCTTTACAAAAGAAAGGTTGCTATCGGCGTAAGTCTTGACGGCAGGCCTGCGGTTAACGATAAGCTGAGGCTGAAAAAGAATGGCTACGGTGCGACCAGCGAGATTTTGAAGGGGATTGATGTTTTACGCCGCAATAATATTGCCTGCGGCGTAACCTGCGTAGTGACGTCGGAAAATGTAGATACGCTGGAAGGTATCGTGGATTTTGCCTACTTTTTGGGCAACATCCGCAAAATCGGCTTTGACATCCTGCGCGGACAGGGACGCGGACGCAATCTGCAGCCGCCGACGCCTGCAGCGATGCA
>CAKQHU010000093.1 GCA_934234275.1 uncultured Phascolarctobacterium sp. | reverse complement strand
AGACGCGCCAAGCCATCCTTGGAATTAGGCGTATACACCGTCACGAGGAAAAAGCCCTCAAACTCCAGCGTAATCACACGGCCTTCCTTATCGTGCTCCTCCTGTCCCAAACCATAAGTAACAGCCAAGGGCTTCACCTTCGTAAACACAGCAGTACCGCTATAGCCCTTGCGCTCCGCACTGTTCCAATACTCCTCATAGCCAGGGAACACAAAATCCGCCTGCTCACGCTGCATCTTCGTTTCCTGCAGACAAATAATATCCGGTGCTGCCTCCTGTAAAAATTCGGCAAAGCCCTTCGTCATGCAGGCACGCAAACCGTTAACATTCCAGGAATATAATTTCATAAGTTCAACCTCTTTTCCGTAAATTTATCTGACACCGCAACGGCAAAATCACCATGCGGTTTTTATACTCTATTTGATTATTGTAACATTCCACGCAAAAAAATAAAAGAGCTGCCCTCAGCACAGCCTCGTCATCAGCGATGACAAAATGCGCATGGCAGCTCTTAAAATTAAAATTTAATTTGCGACGGCTCGTAATCAACCGTTGTCTTGATGAAAGCAATTTCATTGCAATACGGATACTGCGGACAATACACACATTCCTTCCATACCTTCTGCGGCAGCTTATCCTTCGCCGTTTCAATATAATCGCACTTGGCAAAAAATCCCGGCTGATAGGTAAGAGTGAAAAACATCGTCACTCCGCGCTCAATGCCCTCCTTTTCCAAATGCTCCACCAGCTGACGGCCTATGCCTGTTTTCTGCAAGCTTGGTTCCACCGCCAGCGAGCGGATTTCCGCAAATCGGTCCCAGACAAAATGCAGCGCACCGCAGCCCAATAGACGGTTATTTTCCACCGCTAAAATATAATCACGCAGATTCTCATAAATCGAATTGCGCGCACGTGGCAGCATCAAGCCTTCCTTTGCATAATAATTCAGCAATTTGTGTATATGTTCTACATCGCCGAAAGTTGCCGGTCTAAAAACAATCATTTTTCAAACCCCCTCATTTGTATTCCCCATATCAGTTTATCGAACGTAACTGATTTTCTATATATTATCACGTATTACAGCAGAGTACAAGTATAAAAATGCAAAAAAAGAATTAATCAGTGTAATAAAATACTGATTAATTCTTTTTTAAAACAAGGTTACATTCTTTCCTTCAGCATATCTGCCGCAGCACACAAAGCCACAATAATAGCAGCAGGTCGCGGCGGGCATCCGGGCACGGCAATATCAACCGGCACAACGTCAGCCGCACGTCCTACAACAGCATAAGTGCTGCCATAGGTTTCGCCGCCACAGGCACAGGCACCGCAGGCCATAACCATTTTCGGTTCAGGCATAGCGTCATAGGTCATACGCAGCGCCTGCTCCAGATTGCGCGTAACTACGCCTGTAACCATCAGCATATCCGCATGACGCGGAGAAGCAACGAAGGCGATACCGTAACGGTGCAAATCATAAACAGGATTGCTCATCGCACCCAACTCAAAGTCGCAGGCATTGCAGCTGCCGGCGTCAAGATGACGCACATGCAGTGAACGTCCCAGCTTCGCTGTGACCGCCTCGCTAACCTCAACGGCACTGTCAGCCAGAATCTGCGCCAAAGCATCATGGTTCGTGTGCACCAACGCCTTACGCGCGCAGGCCTCTACACAGCGTCCGCAGAAAACGCACTTACTGTAATCTATTTTTGCTTTACCGTCAGCCACGCTCACAGCACCTACCGGGCAGGCAGCGGCACAGGCACCGCAGCCGTCGCAGCTGCCGTCGCACTGCAGTTGACCGCGCAGACGCTTGTGGCCCGTAGTATCAATATTTTCGGTAGCAATCTTTCCGTGAAGAATTGCCTCCAGCATTTTTAACATCTTGCCACCTCCTTAGCGGTCTATGCAGGCATAGCATAACTCAAAGCTTTTATTAATCAACGGGAAGTCCGGAATGATGTCGCCCTGTACCGCTACAGTCAGCGCCGGCCAGTTAGGATAGGAGGCGCTGCGCACAAACAGGCGGTCGATGCGGCCTTCCTTGTCCAACAGCAGGCAGTGCAGATTGTCACCGCGGGCAGATTCACTGATGCCCCAGGTAAAATGACCTTCCTCCTGCTGCAGCTCGCCCAGCTCAACCGCCAGCTGCGTTTCCGCGTTGCGGCGCAGCTTGCTGATAAGCTGACGCACCAGCTTCAGGCTTTGGGCAACCTCACCGATACGCACCTTAATGCGTGCTTCGACATCCCCCGCTGTTTCCGTAATCACATCAAATTCAAGCTCATCATAAATACCGTAACCGATATCCTTGCGGCTGTCACGGGTGCTGCCGCTGGCACGCGCACCCACGCCTACCATAGCCAGATCAAAGGCAGTTTCCTGACGTACTCTGCCGGTGGTACGGATACGGTTGACAAAGTTCGCCTGCTCCCACATGATATGCACCATATCGGCATAAACAGCTTCTACCTCACGCAGTACGTCCTCAACCTCCTCCAGCATCGCATCGGTAACATCGTACTGCACACCACCGGGGATAATCAGACCGCGCAGGAAACGGTTGCCTGCCAGCATTTCGTTAAGCTGCATCAGATATTCCTTCAGACGCGCGCCCATGCTGATTACAGGCGAGAAGCCGACACCAGCACAGATATTGCCCGTATCGCCCACATGGTTATACAAGCGCTCCATCTCCGCAGCCAAGGTACGGATTAACCACGCACGGTAAGGCACCTCTGCCTCCGAGCATTTTTCTACAGCCTGACAGAAGCTCAGCGTATTGGCTACACTGCAGGCACCGCAGATACGTTCTACAATCGGCAGTGCCTCCATCGGCGTAAGGCCTTCGACAGCCTTTTCAATACCACGGTGGGTAAAGAACAGCTTTGCATCCAGCTGCAGCATAGCCTCGCCGGCCTGACTGAAACGGAAGTGACCGGGCTCGATGATGCCTGCATGGATAGGACCTACAGGAACCTCAAAAAGGCCTTCGCCCTGAGAAGTAAGCATTTCGTATTCACGCTGTCCGCGTGCATCGTAATCCTTGGGATATTTTTTCAGCAGCGGATGAAAGCCTTCTGGAAAGCTTTCATGCAGCACCAGCGGACGCATATCGGGATGTCCCTGCGGCTCGAAGCCGAACATATCATGCAGCTCGCGCTCATACCAGGCAGCAGCCGGCAGCAGTGTAGTCAGCGACTGATATTCCAACGGACCGTCCGCGGGGAACGGAGCCTTCAAAACATCGATATCGCGTTTGGCAGCATTATAGAACAGGCAGTAGATGGCCAGACCGCCGCCCTGCAGCGTTTCGTCTGCGCCGAACATAGCAGCCAGCGGACGCTTGCCGCTGTCGCTGCAGATATTGGCAGCACCACGCAAATTTTCCGGTTTAACTAGCATTATCTCAGCCTCCTATAATCCGCACAGCCTGGTTCAGCAGATTGTTGAGCCAGGGAATATTTTCAAAGCCGGCGCCTACTACGCAGGTCAAAAGCAGCAGCACAGCCAGCACAGATACGTCGGTCGCGCCCAGCAAATCTCCCAAGGGCTGACGCTTCGATTTATCGCACAGCATACGCATACCATGATACAAAATACCAATCAACACACCGGCCAGCAATATAATCAGCAGACTGCCTGCTACCCAATGTCCCTCACGGAACATGGACGCCATAATGTAAAACTTACTGAAGAAAAGACCCATCGGCGGCAGGCCCAAAATGCCCAGCATACCCAAAAGCCAGAAGGTTGCAGTATGCGGTACATCCTTAATCATACCATGAATACGCATCATATTACGCGTCTGATATTCCTGGATAATCGTGCCGGCAATATAGAACAGAACAAACTTAATCATCGCATGACTGTACATATGCAGCATCACAGCCTTCAGGGAAAAAGCGGAAAATACGCCGATACCGGCAACCATAATGCCGATGTTTTCCATAGAGGAGTACGCCAGAATACGCTTCACGTCACGCTGTACAACAACGAATGGTACCGCAATCGCCACAGTCAGCACAGCAAAGAACAGCAGCATGCTGCTCATCATCGCAGCGCCTGCTGTCGGCAGCAGGATAACCAGATTACGCAACAGCACATAAATCGCACAGCTGCAGAGCGCACCGCTCAGCATACCGCTGGTCAGTGACGGAGCCTCGGCATAGGCATCAGGCAGCCAGGTATGCATCGGCGCCATGCCTGCCTTCGTACCGTAGCCGATAACGATAAACAGCAGTGCCAGCTTAGTCATTGCCGGATTCAGGCTGTTGGCATGCTCATGCAGGTACAGCCAGCTGAGCGCCTTTTCGCCGCCCAAAGCATCAAGCTGCGCATAATACAGCACCAAAGTGCCCAAAAGCGCCAAGCAGATGCCGACGGTACAAACCATGATATATTTCCACGTTGCTTCCAAAGCGGCGCGGGTGAATTTAAAGGAAATAAGCAGCGCACTGATTAAGGTTGTCGCTTCGATAGCAACCCACATCAGGCCCAGATTTTTTACCAGCAGTACGATGAACATCGTCCAGCAGAAAAGCTGCATCAGCGCAAAGTAACGGCCGGTCTGCAGCTGCTCGCCCTTCAGTACGCCGCAGCGCTCCTCACGCGTAAGATAATTACGCGCAGTCCAGGTTGCTGCCAGATAAAGTGTGGTAATAATAATGATTACCCACATATTCAGCGCATCAATGTAAAAATAATCATCAACATAGGGCACAGCAGGATTAAAGGACTTTGCCATCAGCGCTACGCACACACCTACAGCAGTTGCCGTCAGGCGGTGCAGCCAATGCAGGATATTATTGCCGAAGCCCGCAGCCAGTGCCAGCACCGCGCACAAGGGTGGCAGGCATAACAGTATCAAAATATATGTTAACATTACATCCCCTACCCTTTCAGCTTGTCCAGCACATTTGTATCAGTCGTTTTAAACGACAGACGCAGACGCGAGGTTAAAATAACAAGAATAACAACAGCGATCAGCACATCCAGGAAAATACCCAGCTCGATAATCAGCGGCAAGCCTTCGGTCATAATCAGGCCGAGCAGGTAAATGCCGTTTTCCAAGGTAATCAGGCCGATCATCTGCATAATGGCACGGCTGCGCATAACAATCAGCGCGAGGCCGGTCATAATCATAAACATAGAAGTCGCCAGAATATCGCGTCCCTCTGCCTGCGGCAGCAGACCGTCAATTACCATGTAGCCTAGTGCCAGACTGCAGGCTGCAAAGGCAGTGGAATAGTTAACATTGATATCGCTGACAATTTCACGCTCATCGCGCAGCTGATTCACCACGCGCAAAATAGCGTAAGGAATAAAGAGCACCTTAACGGCAATTGTCAACACACCGGGCAGCCAGGCATGCAGGCCGCTGCCATGGCTCATGCCTACGACAAGGCAGGCTGCAGCAATCAGCGCAGACTGCAGCGCCAGGCACAGAGTTGCACGGCGCAGCTCCACAAAGCGCGTCTGCAGGAAAACGATAAACATTAAACTTACAACCAAATATTC
>CAKQHU010000092.1 GCA_934234275.1 uncultured Phascolarctobacterium sp. | reverse complement strand
GTATTGCGCTTTTGCTGATGGCGGCGTTTTATGCTGTGCCTCTGCGCCGCAGCTCGCTGACCACAGTAGCGGAGTACCTCGTTACGGATTACGGCAAGCCTGCGGGGTGGCTGGCAACCTTTAGCGCCTGCGCCGGCATTTTCTTCAGCGTTGTAGCGAGCACGCTGACGGCGTTGCATCTCATTGCCGGCTTGTTCGGCGTACCTTTGCTTGCTGCAGCGGCAATTGTTATCGCTGTTACTTTGCTGCTAGTATTTTTCGGCGGCCTCAGCAGCAGCGGTATGGCCGGTATTTTTAAGATTGTGCTGATTTTCGCCAGTATTTTCGTCGGCGGCTTTTTGGCCTACGCCGATATGGGACATTGGCAGGGCATGACACAGAGCTTTGCAGCATATCCCTGGTTCAGCCTTTTCGGACGCGGTATAGAGGACGGCCTCGTCAGCCTCGGTTCGATGATTGTGGGCGTTATTTCTACACAGACCTATGTGCAGGCGCTGTTCTCGGCGCGCGATACCAAAACAGCAGCTGTCGGCTGCTGTGCTGCCGCGCTGATAGTAATTCCCGTGGGATTGCCGTCGGTGATGATCGGGATGTTCATGCATCTGCATCATCCGGAGATAAATTCTATTGATGCACTGCCGCTGTATCTCGTTACTTATCTGCCGCAATGGCTCGGCGGTATCGGTTTGGGTGCCGTGCTGCTTTCGGCCTTGGGCTCGATTGCAGGCCTGTCGTTGGGCGTAGGCACGATGATTTCGCGCGATATCGTCAGCAAAATCTGGCTTAAGGCAACGGCTGCAGGCCAGCTGTGGGCAAGCCGCCTGAGCGTGCTGGCCGTTTCTGTCGCTGCAATGGTGTTCGTCTTTATGCATCTTGATTCGTCGGTGCTGGAGTGGAATTACCTGTCCATGGCGCTGCGGGGCAGCGGTATCTTTCTGCCGCTGACTTTCTGCATCTTCTTCCCGGGCAGGGTGCGCGCTTCAATGGGCGTGGCTGCTATGGGTGCAGGCATTTTTGCGGCGCTCTTCTGGAAGCATATCAGCCCGTGGGAAATCAACAGCCTGTTGCCGGCGCTCGTGTATAATCTGTTCTTTTTACTTATCGGTCTGGCGTGGGGTAAAAAAGGGGAATAGAAAAGAAAAAAGAAATATTTACATACATTTGCCGCGGATTTGCGCGGTAGCGGTCTTTTAATTTAAGGAGCAAGAGATGACAAAACGCTTTACTCATTTACATGTACATACGGAATACAGCCTGCTGGACGGCGCTTCGAAAATCCCTGAGCTGGTGGCCTATGCCAAGGAGCTGGGAATGGACAGTCTGGCGATTACCGACCACGGCGCGATGTACGGCGCAGTGGAATTTTATCAGGAGTGCACCAAGGCAGGCATCAAGCCGATTATCGGCTGCGAGGTATATCTTGCGAAGGGCTCGCATCTGGAAAAAAATAACCGCGGCATGTACCATCTGATTCTGCTGGCGGAGAACGATACAGGCTACCATAACCTGATGAAGATTGTCAGCATCGGTCAGCTGGAGGGCTTTTATTATAAACCACGCGTAGACAAGGACGTGCTGCGAACATATCACGAGGGCATAATCTGCCTCAGTGCCTGCGTTGCCGGTGAAGTGCCGCAGATGATTCTGCAGGACAACCTGGAGGGAGCACGCCGCTGTATTCAGGAATATATAGATATTTTCGGTAAGGAAAATTACTTTTTGGAAATTCAGGACCACGACCTTGATGAGGAACACAAGGTCAGCGCGGAGCTGAAGCGGCTGGCGCAGGAGTTCGGTCTGGGGCTGGTAGCGACAAATGATTTGCATTACGTGCAGCAAAAGGATGCCGCGGCGCAGGATATTCTGCTGTGCATCCAGACGACGAGCACGGTTGATGAGCCTGATCGTATGCGCTTCAACAACGACAGCTATTATCTGAAAAGCTATGATGAGATGGAGGAGCTGTTCGGCGATTGTCCGGAGGCTTTGAGCAATACCAATAAAATTGCCGACCGCTGCAACGTGAAGATGGAGTTCGGTCATCTGCTGCTGCCGGAGTTCCCGGTGCCGGAGGGCTTTGATGCCGTAAGCTATCTGCGTCACCTGTGCGAGGAGGCTTTGCCTAAGCGTTATGATGTTGTGGATGAGAAGGTGCGCAAGCGTCTGGACTTTGAGCTGGACATCATCAACACGATGGGCTATGCCTGCTACTTCCTCATTGTTTGGGATTTCATCAACTACTGCCGCAGCCATGATATTCCGGTTGGGCCGGGTCGTGGCAGTGCCGCAGGCAGTATCGTGGCCTATCTGCTGCGTATAACGAATATTGAACCTTTGCGTTATCATCTGCTGTTCGAACGCTTTTTAAATCCTGAGCGTGTCAGCATGCCTGATATTGATACCGACTTCTGCTATGTGAAGCGTAATCAGGTGCTGGATTATGTAGTGCGCCGTTACGGACAGGAGCGTGTGGCGCAGATTATTACCTTCGGCACACTGCAAGCGCGCGCGGCAGTGCGCGACGTGGGCAAGGCACTGGGCATGAGCTACGGCGAGGTAGACGAAATTGCCAAGCTGATTCCGCGTGAGCTGGGCATTACGCTGGAGAAGGCGCTGAACGGCAGCAAGGACTTCCGTAATGCGTACGACTCGCGCCCGGAGGTCAAAAAGCTGATTGATCTTGCACAAAGCGTAGAGGGCCTGCCGCGTAACGCAGGCACGCATGCCGCCGGTGTTATTATCGCACCGCATAATATGAAAAATTACGTACCGCTGCAGCAGGGCAGTGAGGGTGGCGTCATCACCCAGTACGATAAAAATAAAGTAGAAGAGCTTGGCCTATTGAAGATGGACTTTTTAGGCCTGCGCACGCTGACGGTTATCGGTGACTGCATTCGCTTTATCCGCGAAACTACGGGTGAAGAGGTTGATATTGATAACATTCCGCTGGCAGATGAGGCGACCTGCGCAATGCTGCGCCGCGGTGAAACGGCCTGCGTCTTCCAGCTGGAGTCGGCAGGCATCACCAAGCTGGTTATGGATTTGGCACCCGAAAGCTTTGAGGATCTGATTCCGTTGGTGGCTCTGTACCGCCCCGGTCCTTTGGGTACCGGTATGGCGGAGGACTTTATCGCCGGCCGTCACGGACAGCGCACGGCGAAGGTATTGCATCCGCTGATGGAGCCTATTTTGAAGGATACCTACGGCGTTATTCTGTATCAGGAACAGGTTATGCAGATAACCTCCGCGCTGGCAGGTTTTACGCTCGGTCAGGCAGATATTCTGCGCCGCGCGATGGGCAAGAAGAAGGCCAAGGAGCTGGATTCTATGCGCCAGTCGTTCATCGACGGTGCCAAGAAGCTGCATGATATCCCCGAAGAGCTCAGCGACCAGATTTTCTCCCTCTTGCAGCACTTCGCCGGTTACGGCTTCAACAAATCTCATTCCGTAGCCTATGCGCTGGTAGCCTATGAAACCGCTTATCTGAAGGCGCACTGGCGTCCGCAGTTCTATGCGGCCTTCCTCAACAGCATTATCGGTGATGCGGATAAGGTGAGCTGGTATATCAACGTCTGCCGTAATGATAATGTCAAAATCCTGCCGCCGGATGTCAACGAAAGCGGTCACAACTTTACGGTACATCAGAATGCATCCATCCGCTTCGGCCTGGCAGGCATCAAAAATACCGGTGATGCCGCAGTCGATGCCATTATTAGCGCCCGCAACGAGGGCGGTCCGTTCAAGAGCCTGACGGATTTCTGCTGTCGTGTTAATATGCGCGTGGTCAACAAGCGTGTTATCGAAAATATGATTAAATGCGGTGCGATGGATTCCTTCGGCGCCAGACGCTCACAGATGCTGTCTATTATGGAGCAGGCGGTTGATTTGGGTGCCGCCTGCCAGAGGGACAAGGCCAACGGCCAGCTGGGACTGTTCGGTGACGATAGCTTCGGCGTGACGGAAATCAAGCTGCCGCCGCTGCCGGAAATCCCCAAGCAGCTTATTCTGCAGAACGAAAAGGAAATTATCGGCTTTTACGTTACCGACCATCCGCTGAGCGATTATAAGCAGATGCTGCAGCGCTTCATGCCGCTGCACCAGTTCGGCGGCGAAACGCAGGTACAGGACGGACAGTTCGTGCGCGTGGCCGGTATTATTACGGACTGCACAATTAAAAATACCAAGCGCGGTGATACGATGGCCGTTCTGACGCTGGAGGATTTCAGCGGACGCTTCCCGGTTATCGTTTTCCCGCAGGCTTATCATACAAATGTCAAGGATATCTATGAGGACAGCATTGTGGCGATTGAAGGACGCTTCAGCGTGGATGAGCGCGAGAGCAAGATTATTGCCAACAGCGTGCGCGCTCTGCCGTCCAAGCCGCCTACGGAAATCCGCCTGCGCATCGAAGCGCATCTGGAAAATCCGTTGGTGCAGCGTGAGCTGATGCAGCTGTTTCAAAAATACAAGGGCGATGACTGCGTATACCTGCATCTGATGGGCTCGCGTAAGCTTATCAAGACAACGCCTAACTTCTGGGTGAACAGCGAAGCACCGGGCTTTGCCGAGGATGTGGTCAAAATACTTGGTGAAAACTGTGTGGTAAAGAAAAATTGATGTAATTATTTGAGCTGTTTTTCATAAACTTTCATGATATACTTGCAAGTTTAAGTATAAAAATGCTAAAATAAAGAGAAGAATGTAAAAAAGCCGGAGCAGCAGCTCCTGTAATAAGCTTAAGGAGGCAGCAAATGAATATTCTCGTTTGTTTAAAACAAGTGCCGGATACGGCAAAAGTAAAATTTAACCGCGAAACCAATACCTTAGACCGTACGGGTGTAGAAAATATTATGAACCCCTATGACCGTCAGGCATTGGAGGTAGCACTGTGCCTGAAGGACAAAGAAGGCGTTAAGGTAACTGTACTGACCATGGGCCTGCCCCAGGCAACCGATATTCTGAAGGAAGCAATTGCTATGGGCGCTGATGACGGCGTTCTGCTGAGCGACCGCGTTCTGGGCGGCAGCGATACTCTGGCAACCAGCCTGGCTTTGGCTGCTGCTGTAAAACATCTGGGTGAGTTCGACCTCGTACTCTGCGGCAAGCAGGCAGTAGACGGCGATACCGCACAGGTTGGCCCGGAAATGGCCGAGCATCTGGGAATTCCTCAAATTACCGGCGCTCTGAGCCTGAGCTATGAAGACGGTAAATTTGTTGTTGTCCGTGAAAACGAAAACTACCAGCTGACTCTGGCTTGCGCTGCACCGCTCTTGGTTACCGTAACCAAATCCGAAAAAGAGCCGCGTTTTGCCAGCATTAAGGGCAAAATGAAAGCACGTAAGGCTCAGATTCCTACTCTTACCGTTGCTGACCTGGATCTTGATCCTGCAACCGTAGGCCTGAAGGGCTCTCCGACTAAGGTTAAAAAAGCCTTCACCCCGACCCCGCCTGAAATCAACGGCGAAATCATTACCGAAGCAGATGCTGATGCAGCAGTAGATATGCTGTTTGAAAAGCTGGTTAAGGCAGAGGTTATTACCCGCTAAGGCGAACCAT
>CAKQHU010000091.1 GCA_934234275.1 uncultured Phascolarctobacterium sp. | reverse complement strand
TGCCTTCGGCTAACGCTTCCTGCTACCGAGCGCGTAGTGGACTTTCACCACCTAGTTATCGCCCATGCTGGGCGCACTACAAAAAACCACTACAACAAAATCGTCATAGTGGCTTACACAAATCTATTTTAAATTTTAATACACAGCTAAGCGTTGAACTGTTTTCCGCCGGCATTGACAGCCGACAGTCTTTATTTATTTTTCAGCACATAGAACGGGTCGATATTCTGTCCGTCAGCCAGCACCTCATAATGAATATGCGGACCGGTGCTGTAACCGGTACTGCCGACAAAACCGATAATCTCGCCTTTAATGACCTTCTGCCCTGCAGCAACAGCAATGCCGCTCATATGGCCATAGGCTGTTTCGTAGCCATTGCCATGATTGATGCGCACATAGCGTCCGTAGCCGCCGTTCCAGCCTGCCTGTTCAATCGTACCGGCAGCCGTCGCATAAACCGGTGCGCCGAAGTCTACTGCTATATCCAGCCCGGGATGCCAGTCATAACCTCCCTCAATCGGACCGGTACGCACACCGTAATTACTGCTGATAGTACCGCCATCGGTAGGCCATTTATCCGGGAAGGACGACATGCCGCCGCCGGAGCCTTCAACCTCACTTAAGAGCTCACTGACGGATTTTTTGGTGCTGTCAAGCATCTTTTTGATATTGGTATTTTGCGCTGTCAGCACAGCCATGGTACCGTTGATATCCATTTTAGCAGGACCGCCCTTGCCTGTATAAGACGTATTGGCAGACGTTGCCTTTGCCGCTGTCGAATCCACCATACTGGTACCCTCGCCCAGCTTACTGCTGTCTACATCACGGATAACAGCACGGCGCAGCTTTTTCTCCAAATTGGAGATTTCTGCCATATCGCGTAGCATTCTTTCGTTATCCTGCAACAGCTTCTGCAGCTTTGTCTGCTGCTCGGCCTTATTTTGTTTATATGCAGCATAATCGGTTGCTTCGCTGCGATAATCCGCCAGCTGATGATATAAATAGCCGGCTCCGCCGACTGCTCCGACAAGCACCAAGGCAGTAACAGCAATGCCTGCCTTGAGCTTAGCATACGAAAACTTTACTACCTTGCCATTGGGCAAGCGCAGCTCACATTTCCTTTCCTCCATTATTTTAATTACCTCACTTGAAAAGACCAAAGCGTTGGCCGACTGCCAACAATCTGCGTCCCACAAAGGGCACATTGTCCAAATCCTCTTTATTCAGACCACCGCAGGCCAGCAGTGCCAATGCATAGACAGGAACAGCTGCCGCCATCGCAAACAGTACGCACCACATACCCATGCTTTCCGTAAGCATCAGCACGCCGTAAATCGCCGCGCCCATGACACCGGAAGCAAAGCAGGGACGGATAATGCTGCCCACAGAGAAGCTATAGCCTGTCAGCTTGTAAATAAAGCCCATATTGATAATCGCTGCCACGGCAAAATCTGCCACCGTCGCCATCGACGCACCGCGGATGCCCAGCTCCGGCACAGCAGTAAGACACCAGCTCATAACGATTTTTACAATGCAGGCAATAATCATATTGATTACAGGGATTGCCGTGCGGCCAAGGCCTTGCAGAATACCTGTACTGATCTGATGCATACCTAAAAACAGAATACCGATGCTCATCGTCTGAATCGCAGGCGCTGCACCGGGAGCATTATAAACAAGCGCCGCAACCTTTTCCGCCAGACAATACAAGCCCATAAAGCAAGGGAAAGTAATAATCATCGCTACGCGGAAGGCAATGCGGATTTTATCACGGATAGCATCAAAGCTGCTCAGCGCACGAGATTCGGAAATCGACGGCACCAGACTGATGGTCATTGCCGCCGTAAAAATTGTTGCCAGATTAACCAGCGGTACAGCCATACCTGTCAGATAACCGAACAGCTCAGTCGCATGATGAATATTAAAGCCGGCTGCTTCCAGACGCTGAGGCACAATCAGAAGGTCAAGGTTTGCACCTATCGGCAGCATCAGACTGGTCAGAGAAACCGGCAACGCCAGCTTCAGCAGACGCTTGATGATATGTCCGGCGCTTTCTACCGGCGCACTGTCATCCTGCTCAGCCATTTCCTTTTGCAGACGCTGCTTCAGACGGCGATAGAACCACATCAGCACCAAAAGTGCGCAGAACGCGCCAACGCCCGCGCCCATGCTGGCACCGCCTGCAGCGAACGCCAGACCGTACGGCATAAAGAGGTCGGCAAAAACAAGCATGGTAATAACACGCGTCAGCTGCTCGACAATCTCACTGACCGCCGTCGGCGTCATAATCTGCCAGCCCTGCAGATAACCGCGGAAGCTTGCCAGAAAGGTTACGAAGAAAACCGCCGGAGCCAGAGCGATAATAGAATAATACGCACGGCTGTCGCGGATGATATGGTTATTAACCAGCCAGTCCGCACCAAAAAACAGTGAGGACGAAAATAAAAGGCCCGTCAACAACAGCACTCGCAGCGAAACATTAAAGACTCGCTTGGCTCCGCGATAATCCTTATTCGCCAGCTTTTCGGAGGTAATAATAGATATTGCCACCGGTACACCGGCACTTGATACGGTTATTGCCATCAGATAGATTGGAAAGCCCATCTGATACAGGCCGATACCTTCGCCACCCAATACACGTGATAAAATAATCCAGTTCAGAGAACCGATAACCTTGACCACAATACTGGAGGCCGTGAGAATTAAAGTTCCCTTTAAAAATTTGCTATTCGAAGCTTTAGAATCTGCGCTCATAAAATCCCCTTGTTTATAGATAGATATACATTATAATTATCCTCTTTTCCGCGTGATTTTACAAGTACTTTTAACAGATTTGTCATAAACACATCACTGCTTTTTGCTTGCATAACTATCTTTATATGCTAAAATTAAGTTAAGACCAAAATTATGTTGTAAAAGGAGCGATGCAAAATGAAATCCACACATGCTTTATTAGCTTTCGGTGCAGCAATCTGCCTTGCGACCACCTGCAGCCTGAGCGCCTATGCTTCTCCGCTGAAGAATTATGATGCAGGCAAGGTCGCTATTGACGCAGGCATTACTCTGCCATCCAGCCTCAAAGGTGACAACTATAAATTCAGCAAATCCAACAGCACCTATCTCGGTGCAACCGTCGGCATCGGCAAAAATACTGCTGTGAACTACAAATGGAATAACTACAAGGCAGACGAAGCCAAAACCCGCGCCCAACAATTCAATCTTATGTACAAGATTTTGCCGGGTATTTCCGCTTACGCAGGTTATCTGAACGCTGATACCTCCGGTGACTTCGGCGGCAAAACCAAAAACTCCGGTCAGGTAGGTTTGCAGGCTGCCTATGATATTCCCGCACTTTTCACCGTTTGGGGAAATGTGGGCTACGGCAACAGAAACAGCGGCTATGAAATCGGCATCAGCAAGCCTATTCTGAACAACCTGGAAGTTAATGCTTCTTACTATAATCAGACATTCGATGATGCTTTCGGCGAAGACCTCGACATGAAGGCTAAAGGTGTTAACCTGGGCTTAACTCTCAAATTCTAATTTGTCAGCTATGGCTAACTAAATTAAAATAAAAACTAACGGATAATTATTATTGACAACTGCGTCAGCCTGTGTTATTATATAAGTGTCAAGGGCACACAAGCTGTGCAAGTCAAAAATAAAATTATGCAATGCAATATAAAAACATGGAGGGAACTAATATGAAAAAATTTGTATGTCAAGTATGTGGTTATGTATATGAAGGCGAAGCTGCTCCGGCAAAATGCCCGCAATGCGGTGCTCCCGCTTCCAAATTCCAGGAAATGGCTGCTGAAATGGGCTGGGCTGCCGAGCACGTTGTAGGCATCGCTTCCGACGTTCCTGAAGATATCAAAGCTGACCTGCGCGCTAACTTCAACGGCGAATGCTCCGAAGTTGGTATGTACCTGGCAATGAGCCGTGTAGCTTTCCGCGAAGGCTATCCGGAAATCGGCCTGTACTGGGAAAAAGCTGCTTTCGAAGAAGCTGAACATGCTGCTAAATTTGCAGAACTGCTGGGCGAAGTTGTAACCGACTCCACCAAAAAGAACCTGGAAATGCGTGTAGAAGCTGAAAACGGTGCAACCGCAGGTAAAACCGACCTGGCTAAACGCGCTAAAGCTCTGAACCTGGATGCTATCCATGACACCGTTCATGAAATGGCTCGTGACGAAGCTCGCCACGGCAAAGCTTTCGCAGGTCTGCTGAAAAGATATTTCGGCAAATAATCAGCCAATAAAATTTAAAACAAAATAACAAGGCTCCCGCTGAATAATCCTGACGGATTACGGCGGGAGTTTTTTCGGTTTTTAACAGCCATTTACTGTTTTAGCCGGAATCATTCCGCCAATCTTCTTGCTTTATACACTTTCTTATGTTTTTCACACTTAAAAAGCCTTCAATATCTTTATAAATTGCTTAAGATATGATATTATATAAAGGTTAGGAAACATATTTAATGACACTCATTATCACGTTCCTATAGGTGGTTAATTATATGCTTAATAGAACTAATTTTCATTATCCTGCTATGCTGCGTGTAGCAGGCAAAAACTGCGTAATCATCGGCGGCGGTACTGTTGCTGCCCGCAAGCTGTCAACGCTGCTGGATGCAGGTGCCAAAGTAACGGTTGTTGCCCCGCTTTTCTGTGACGAAGTGCAAACGCTCGCCTCAGCACAGGGCTGCACGCTCATCAAGGATTACTACAAACAGGAATATCTGCAGAATGCATTTGTGGTTATTGCCGCCACAGATAATAAGGCCGTAAACAGGCAGATTTCAGAGGCTGCGCCCTGCCTCGTCAATAATATTACCGAACCTGAGCTGAGTAATTTCACTGTCCCCTCAGCCATCAGTGAAGGTGATATTACTATTGCGTTGGCAACAGGCGGCATGCCTGCTTTTACACGCCTGCTGAAAAAACAGCTGGAACACATTCTGACACCCGAGCTGGCCGATTTCAACAGCTTCCTGCTGCTGCAGAGGGAAGCTGTCAAAAACATCGAAAGTACGCCGCAGGAGCGGACGCAATTCTGGCGCAGTGTTTTGAAACAGGATTTACTAAATTTAGTTATAGCAGGTAAGGCTGCTCAAGCAAAGGAGAAGGTATTAGATGCAGTTAACAGTTTTAGGACTCAATCACAGGACCGCCCCCGTTGAGATCCGTGAACGTTTTAATTTTTCCAATGACAGGGTGGCAAGTATTCTGCGCCGTCTGCGTAATTACGATAATATTCCCGAAGCCATGCTGCTTTCCACCTGCAACCGCACAGAGTTGTACATGGTTATCGAAAATCCGCATGAAGCAATTCCTTTTATCAAATCATTGCTCAAGCATTTAGCAGGTGAACATTACCATAGCGATTATTTTTACAATCTGAACGGAACAAAATGCGTCAAGCATCTGTTCCGTGTAGCATCCAGTCTGGATTCACTGATTATCGGTGAAGGCCAGATTCTCAGCCAGATAAAAAATGCTTATCAGATTGCCCGCAATAATGGTATGACAGATACTATTCTCAATACCATTATGAATAAGGCTATTGCTGTCGGCAAACGTGTGCGTACCGAAACAAAAATTGCCTACAGCAGCGTATCTGTTTCCAGTGCAGCTGTTGACCTGGCCATCAAAATTTTAGGCGACCTGAGCAAGGCGCAGATTTTGGTAGTCGGTGCCGGTCATATGAGTGAGCTTACTGCACAGCATCTGTTGGACAAGGGTGC
>CAKQHU010000090.1 GCA_934234275.1 uncultured Phascolarctobacterium sp. | reverse complement strand
AAAGCACGTTGCTCAGGCTACTAGCAGAACCTTTGTCATTATTTCGGACGCTCTGCGTTATGAGGTTGCTGCAAGTTTGAGCAGAGAGCTTGAGCAGGAGATGCAGGGAAGCGTGAGCCTGACGGCCTGCCAAGGAATCTTCCCGACAGTGACGCATTTTGGTATGGCAGCACTTTTACCGCATAAGGAATTAAGCCTGGAGGCTGGCGAAAAACAGGTAGCAGTACTGGCTGACGGCATCAGCACGAATGCTGATTACAGGCAAAAAGTTTTGCAGTCATATAATCTAAACAGTGTAGCAATACCGGCGAAAAAGCTGTTGGAGGAAAAGCGCGAGCAGCGCAAAGCAAGAGTCAAGGGCATGGATGTTGTCTATATCTATCATGATGTTATAGACAGCAACAGCCATAACGATAATCCTGATACCTGCGCAGCGTGCAGGACAACAATTAACGAAATCAAAAATATTATGCGTATCATTGTGAATGACTTTGGCGGTTCACATATTATCGTAACAGCAGACCATGGCTTTTTGTATACGCATCGCGAGCTGACGGAAAGCAATAAGACTGATGTCAAGGACTTCCGGGAGCAGGCTGTGGAGATGGGCAGACGCCATGTAATTATTGCGTCCGGTGTAACGCCGGAATATTTGCTGCCAGTGAAACTTGTTGCCGGTGATGGTAAGCTGCGTGGCTTTGCTGCGCGAGAAAGCATTCGCCTAAAATCCAGCGGCAAAAGCACTAAGTTTGTGCATGGCGGCGTCTCCTTGCAGGAAATGGCAGTGCCGATTATCGATTTTGCGTATTACCGTAACAGCAGCGTGGGCTATAAACAGAACAAGGACAAATTTGATGCGAAGCCTGTAGCCTTAGGCTGTAATTTTACGGGCAACACAATTAATAATCCTGTTTTCAGTCTGAGCTTTTATCAAAAAGAGCCTGTCGCTTTGAACAGACTGGCAACAAACTATAAGCTATACTTTACTAATATTGCAGGCAAGCCTATCTGCCAGCCTTGTATTATCGTTGCTGATAAAATATCTGCCAACGAACAAGAGCGTATTTTCAAGGTTCATTTCAGTTTGCATAATCAACCGTATGACAAGAAAGAAAAATATTATCTTATTATTGAAGCGGCTGATGGCAGTATTTATAAGCAGATTGAGTTTACGATTGATATAGCCTTTGATTTTTAAAGTAAAAATCCGATAGGTTTTACAAGTACTCCAATTCCCCCCACCAAGGAGGTTATGCATCATGTTTAACAAATATCTTGCGGAGCTGAGCAAAGAGCAGCTTTTAGAGCTGATTGAGCTTTATGCGAAAAACTGGCTAGCGCATGACGGCGTCTGGTTCCAGTCGATTGAAGGCAAATTCGGCATGGCGGAGGCCATGTACCATGATGAGGAGGCTTGGAAGCGCTTTACCGTCATCGAAGCCAAGCGCATCAAGGAATTCCTTAAGCTGCCTGAAAATCCCGGCTTAGAGGGCTTGGAGCAGGCACTGCACTATCGCTTTTACGGCAATCTGAACGAGCATGAATGTATTCATGAAGGCAACAGGCTCGTTTACCGCAACCGCGACTGCCGCGTGCAGACGGCACGCAGCCGCAAGGGTATGCCGTATCATCCTTGCAAATCGGTCGGCATTTATGAATACAGCGGCTTTGCTGCTACGATTGACGCGCGCATTAAATGCCGTTGCCTGAGCTGCTTCCCGGATTGTACGGAAAGTCCTGACGGTTGTGCGTGGGAATTTTATCTGGAAGAAAAGTAGAATATTTGCTGTGATAAAATTTAAATGGGTATATGTCAAAAATATAATTGACATATGCCCATTTCGTCTTTATAATGGACTTAGAGAGGAGGAAATCAGATGCCCAGAAAAGTGAAATGCAGAAGGGTTTGCCATTACCCGCAAACGCTGGAGTTTTTACCGCAAAACAATAATGCAGAGCAGGAGCCGATTGTTCTGACTGTTGACGAATACGAAACGATTCGCCTGATTGACAGGCGTGGCATGAGTCAGGAGCAGTGTGCAGCCTTTATGCAGATTGCACGGACGACAGTGCAGCGCATTTATGAAACTGCGCGCAAGAAGCTGGCAGATTTTGTCGTAGAAGGACGGCCGCTGCGTATTGAAGGCGGAGATTTTCGGCTCTGTAACGGCAGCAGTACAGGCTGCGGCTGTGTTGATTGCTTTAAGCAAAAATTATATGAAAAATACAAGGAAAAGGGAGAAGATATTATGAGAATTGCAGTAACCTATGAAAACGGCGAGATTTTTCAACATTTCGGACATACTGAGGAGTTTAAGGTTTATGACGTGCAGGACGGCAAAGTTGTTGCGTCCGAGGTTGTTAATACCAACGGCCAAGGTCATGGTGCTTTGGCAGGCGTTTTGACGGCGCTGAAGGCAGACGTTCTGATTTGTGGCGGTATCGGCGGCGGTGCGCAGATGGCGCTGGCTGCTGCAGGCATTAAGCTGTACGGTGGCGTAAGCGGCAGCGCAGACGCAGCGGTAGAGGCTTTGCTGGCAGGCAATTTGGATTACAACCCCGCTGTTAAATGCAATCACCACGAGCATGGCGAAGGTCACACCTGTGGCGAGCATGGCTGTGGCGGTCAGCACTAATATAAGATAAACTACGAATACTTCATTACAAAGGAGGCCTGATGTAAATGGCGATTATTGTAAACCCGACGGCTGCAGAGTTCAAGCAGATGCTGGCCGAAAAGAAAACCTTTCTGGCAGATTTTTATGCGACCTGGTGCGGTCCCTGCAAGATGCTCAGTTATGTGCTGGAGGATATTGCTAAGGAGATGGGCGAGCGCATAGATATTGTGAAGATTGATATAGATAAGGAGCCGGAGCTGACGGAGGAAATGGATATAACCATTATTCCCGGTCTGTTCTTTATCAAAAACGGCGAGGTTGCTTCGCGTTACGCAGGTTTTTTGCCGAAGGAACGCCTGCAGGCAAGGCTGGAGAAGCTCTTGGGCAACGAGCCTCCGGTGGAGCAGGCCCCTGATAGAAGCTATGACCTGATTATTATCGGCGGCGGTGCTGCCGGCCTGACGGCAGCTGTTTACGCGCGTCGTGCTGGTTTAAAAACGCTGGTGTTGGAATCCTTTGCTCCCGGCGGCAAGCTGATTAAAACCTTTGAGATTGAAAACTGGCCCGGTATCAAGAACGTTAACGGCTCACAGCTAGCCTACGATATTTACGAGCAGGCGATGGCCTTAGGCACGACCTATCTTTATGAGAAGGTTGCTGCGCTGGAGGTTGAAGGAGCGGAGCGCCGTGTGCGCTGTGCGAGCGGTGCGGAGTTTACGGCACCTGCTGTGATTATCGCTACCGGTACTGTGGAGCGCTTGCTGAACATTCCGGGCGAGCAGGAGATGATCGGCCGCGGCATCAGCTTCTGTGCTGTCTGCGATGCGGCGTTCTACCGTAATAAGCCGGTGATTATCGTGGGCGCAGGCAATGCTGCCTTTGAGGAATCGCTGTATCTTGCGGAATTTGCGTCGCAGGTTACGATTCTGGCGCGTCGTGATGTCATCAGTGCGGAGCAGATTACGCAGGAGAAGGTGGCTGCTAATCCGAAGATTGAGGTGCTGACCTGGCGTGTACCGCAGAAGGTTATTATCGAAAATAATCGCGTTGCGGGCCTCAAGGTGCTCAACAAGCAGACGGGAGCAGTGGAAACGATGCTGGCAAGGGGCGTCTTCCCGTATATCGGTGCTGATCCTGTAACAGATTTCTGCCGTGATTTGGGCATAACCAATGACAAGGGCTATCTTGTTGTAAGCAGCGATATGTCGACTGCCGTTCCCGGTGTGTATGGCGCAGGTGACGTGTGCGACAAGGTGCTGCGTCAGGTTGTAACGGCGACTAATGACGGTGCTATTGCGGCTCAGAGTGCATTGAAGTATTTGCGTTAAAGGACGTGGCGTTATGAAAAGATTTGCAGTGGTAAACGAGGACAGATGCGTTTCCTGCGGTGCCTGCACGCAAGTGTGCCCGCGTCAGGCAATCAGTATATATAAGGGATGCTTTGCAAGAGTGGATAGGGAACGCTGCGTCGGCTGCGGCCTCTGTGCCAAAACCTGTCCTGCGGGCAGCATCAGGGTGGCAACAGATGGCTAAGAAAATGCAGCATTGGTATGATTATCTTTGGCTATGGCCGATAATTTATTTTGTCCTTGGCTTTTTCAATATTCTTTTTGCCTGGCTGGGAATGATTGACTTTATGGTGCCTGTTTTATTGGCGCTTTTCGGCGGCAACAAGCTGTTCTGCAATCGTTATTGCGGACGTGGACTGCTTTTGGCAAAGCTGGGCGGCGAGTGGAAGTGGTCACGCAACCGTGCTACGCCGGAGCTTCTTGTCGCAAAATGGTTCCGCTTTGGCTTTCTGTGCTTCTTTATGGCTATGTTCGGCAATATGCTTTGGCAAACTTATCTTGTAGCTGTGCAGGCGCAGTCTTTGCGCGAGGTAGTGACGCTGCTCTGGACGTTTAAGCTTCCTTGGGCGTGGGCCTACACCGCCGGCAGCTCTTCGGCGTGGGTTGCGCAGTATGCCTTTGGCTTTTACAGCGTAATGCTCACCTCTATGCTGCTTGGCTTTGTGGTAATGGCGCTGTTCAAGCCGAGAACTTGGTGTACCTTCTGCCCGATGGGTACTATGACGCAGATGATTTGTAAAATTAAGCGATAAGCTTGCGAAAAATTTACAAGCATATGAAAAAAGACCTCCTGTAATCAGATGTAAAAATCTGCTTACGGGAGGTTTTTTATGCGCAAAAAATACGCAGCAGACGCCGAATCTGCTGCGTATTAAAGATTGAATTTGATGTTGTTATAAAGGCTTATTCCTGCCAGCCCTTGCACAAATCTACCCAACCCTGACAGTTGGCGCTGTACTGCTCCAGCTCGTTCGGAGTCAGCTCAATAGCGCTGTTGTGGCTGCCGCAGGCAGGGAAGAAGGTTACAAAGCGTTTGAGGGAAACGTCAAGATAAACCTTAACGCCGTCGTTAATACCGAAGGGGCAAACACCGCCGATAGCATGGCCGATATCAGGCTCAACTTCGTCAGCAGTCAGCATCTTGGCCTTGCAACCGAAGAAATGCTTGTACTTGGCATTATCTACTTTGGCATCTCCTGCGGTAACAATGAGGATAACGCTGTCATCATGCAGCTTAAAGGAAAGGGTTTTGGCAATGCGCGCAGGCTCACAGCCTGCTGCCTGTGCTGCCAGCTCTACGGTAGCGCTGGAGGTTGCAAACTCTATGATACGATTATCTGCATTAAATTGTTTCAAATATGTACGAACCTTTTCTATAGACATGACAAAAGCCTCCCTTTAAAAATGCTTACTGAAAATTATCAGCTAAAAAATCACAGCAGTCGTCCAGCTCTGCTACCTGGCAATCTGCAAGCTTGCCTGCGTCGCAGGCTGCTGCTAAGGACGGATTAATCGGCAGGCGGGCGAGCACCTTCAGGCCGTAGGCATCGGCAGTTTCTGCCAGATGGCTGGGGCCGAAGATTTCGTAATCCTTGCCGTTATCGGGGCAATGGAAGTAAGCATAGTTTTCAATCAGACCGAGAATCGGAATGTTCATCATACGCGCCATTTTTACTGCCTTGGCAACAATCATGGAAACAAGCTCCTGCGGAGAGGTTACGATGATGATGCCGTCAACAGGCAGGGATTGGAAAACAGTCAGCGGTACGTCACCGGTTCCCGGCGGCATATCAACAAACATAAAGTCTATATCTGTCCAGATGGCATCGCTCCA
>CAKQHU010000089.1 GCA_934234275.1 uncultured Phascolarctobacterium sp. | reverse complement strand
TGACGCAGCTTGCGCAGCGCCTTAGCCTCAATCTGACGGATACGCTCACGGGTAACGCCAAAGTGCTGGCCAACCTCTTCCAAAGTACGGCTGCGGCCGTCCTCCAGGCCAAAGCGCAACTCCAATACCCGTTTTTCACGGATAGTAAGCGTTTCCAGAACCTCCTCCAGCTGTTCACGCAGCAGAGTAAAGGAAGCAGCGTCGGCAGGTGCCGGTGCATCGTGGTCCTCAATGAAATCGCCCAGATGCGAATCCTCTTCTTCACCGATAGGAGTTTCCAGAGAAACAGGCTCCTGCGCAATTTTCATAATCTCGCGCACTCTGTCAACAGAGGTATCCATTTCCTTGGCAATTTCTTCCGGCAAAGGTTCGCGGCCAAGCTCCTGCAGCAGCTGACGGGAAACACGGATAAGCTTGTTGATGGTTTCCACCATATGTACGGGAATACGGATAGTACGTGCCTGGTCGGCAATCGCACGGGTAATCGCCTGACGAATCCACCATGTAGCATATGTACTGAATTTAAAGCCCTTGTTATAGTCAAATTTATCTACAGCCTTAATCAGGCCCAGGTTGCCCTCCTGAATCAAATCCAGGAACAGCATACCGCGACCGACATAGCGCTTGGCAATACTTACTACCAGACGCAGATTGGCTTCGGACAAGCATTGTTTAGCTTCGTCACCCTGATGAGCAACTGCTTTCAACAGCTTTTCGAAATCCTCATCCAGATTGCAGTAGGCTTCAACAACAGCGGAATCCTTTTCTCTGCCGTCGCTCATACGCTCTCTGAGCTCGTTGAGAATAGCCTTAATCTGGTACAGCTTGTGATCATCTATATCGCTTGTTTCACGTGTTACTACAAACTGCTCACAACCGGGAATCAGGCATCTTTGTTCTGCCATCAGGCGCTGCAGATGCAGACGCTCATCTTTGGTAAATTCAAAAATCAGGTCCTCGTAATCGTCAACAGTATAGGGCTGACCTACGCTCTGACGCTTTTTAATCATCTGTGCTACACGGAAAACAGAACGCATATTGGTAATCTGCCATTCCTCTTTCAGGCTCTCGCGCAGCTTTTCAATTAATGCGCTGCCGCTGTCCTCAGCAGTAAAAGCAGGCTCCTCCAGCTCAATCATTCTGCCGCGCTGAATACGCTCTGCCTGACGGCCCTTGTCCATACGCTTAGCGAGCTTAACTTCATCCTCGCCGATAAGCAGCGGTACTCTGCCGATTTCCTTAAGGTACATGCGTACAGGATCGTCAATGCTGATGCCTTCGGGAACGCTCATGTTTTCCAGCTCGCTGCTGCTGGGCTCATCATTATCTTCGTCGTTTCCTACCAAAGGCAGTATATCTTCGTCGGAAGCGTTGTCATCATCAACAAGCTCCAGACCTTTACGTGTAATAACCTCATAGATATGCTCAACATCTTCGGGCGTAATATCTTCCAAAGTATTGGTGAGGTTCATTACATCGCCATAGGTGAGAACACCCTTATTAGCCTTACCCTTACGGATAAGCTCATCAATTTGCTCCTGCGTTATTTTAGTAGCTGCAGCCATGGTGTCCCCTCCTTCCTTATTTATTTTGGTTTCCATAGAGTTTTTTGATTTCATTCTTTATCCTTTGACTTTCCATTAATTCACTGAGAAAACGTTCATCTGCCGATCTTTCGTATTCATCTGCCAGCAGACGATGCTTTTCATATTCTTTTTCCAGACAAAGCCGCCGCATCTGCCTAAGGCAGTCCTGCATAAGCTTATCCATATCTCCCTCCGGAAGCTGATGTGCCAAAATACGTGCCAGCGCCGTCTGCGCCGCGTCGTCCAGGACATTATTCAGCTTATCCGTTGTATAAGCGGTGCCAAGCTCGCACAACCTGTCAAACAGCTGTGCCAGCACAGCATCTTCAAAGCCTGTTTCCTTTACCTCCGCACGGCATTCGTCACACAGCTGCGGCTGCTCCAAAAGCAATCTCAGAAGCAGTTCTTCCGCCTGCTGACCGATACCGGCGCTCTTTTCCTCCGGAATCACCGTCGGCTGCCCAGTCTGCTGTCTGCCGCCTCTGCGTGCTGCCTTGCGGTATTCTTCCGCAATCAGGCCTTCATCAATAGTCAGCCGCTGTGCCAGCCTTCGGATATGCTCCGACGCTTCAATTTCATTTTGACATTCTAATAGGAATGGTAGTATATTCGACACAGCCTCTACTTTTCCTGCTAAATTAGCAATATTATTTTGCAGGATAGTTTCATCTATTTGAAAATCAATACCATTCTGCGCCGCCGCCAGCACCTGTGCAAAAGCATCATGACCATGCTGACGTACATATTCGTCGGGATCCTTGCCGTCAGGTACACCTGCTATGCGCACCTTCAAGCCTGCTTCCCTAGCAATGCTCACGGCACGCACCGAAGCTTTGCGGCCTGCGCTGTCGCTGTCATAGCAGAAGATTACTTCATCCGCCAGACGCTGCAGCAGCTTAGCCTGCTCCTGGGAAAAGGCCGTTCCCATAGATGCTACAACGTTATCAAAGCCTGCCGCATGCAAGCTGATAGCATCCATATAACCCTCGACAACTACAGCCCGACCGCTTTTGCGGATAGCCTTCAAGGCTATATCCAGACCAAAAAGCAGCCTTCGCTTATTAAACCACTGCGTTTCCGCTGTATTCAGATATTTAGGTGTGCTGTTGTCCAGCACTCTGCCGCCAAAGCCGACTATACGTCCGCGGGCATCGCGGATAGGAATAATCACACGGTTGCGGAACTTGTCATAATAGCCGTCGCGCCCACGGGCCGCCAGTCCGGCAGCCTCAAGCACCTGCGGCTGACAGCCGCGCTTAGCAAGAGAGCTGACAAGCGCGGTAAAATTATTCAGCGCATAGCCTATGCCAAAGCCGGCAATAATTTCTTTGCCGATTCCGCGCCCTGCAAGATAAGCTAGGGCAGGTTCACCGTAAGCAGTTTTTGTAAGACAGGCCTGAAAAAATTTTGACGCCAGCTCATTAGCACTATAAATGCTGTCCCTTTGTTTCTCGCGCGCAATTTCGGCGGCCGTCTTCTGCTTCTCAGGTATCGGAATACCGTATCTGCCGGCCAGCAGCTTTAATGCATCCATAAAGCTGCAGTTTTCGATTTTCATAATAAACTTAAAAATATCTCCGCCCTCATGGCAGCCAAAGCAATAAAACATGCTCTTGCCGGGGTTCACCGAAAAGGACGGTGTTTTTTCTCCGTGAAACGGGCAACAGCCCCAGTAGTTCTGGCCTTTCTTTTTCAACGGCACGTAACCGGAGATTATTTCTACCATATCAGCTGTGCTGCGCACCTGCTCTTTAAAGTTTTCAAAATCTCCGTTCATTACCCTCTCCGCCTCCACTACTATATCAC
Organism: uncultured Phascolarctobacterium sp.; assembly: GCA_934234275.1. Lineage (GTDB taxonomy): Bacteria > Bacillota > Negativicutes > Acidaminococcales > Acidaminococcaceae > Phascolarctobacterium_A. The sequence continues at coordinate 2,467 of CAKQHU010000089.1, read as the reverse complement.
ACATAATTTATATTCAATGTATAAAGGAAAAATCCTCTTTTTTTCTAAAAAAATCTTTTTTAACGCTTGCGCCGATTCTCTAAAAATACTATAATAAAGAGTACACTTAAAATTTCTCCTGTTTTTCATGCTACAAGAGGTGATTTATTCATGAAGAAATTACTTTTAATATTAACTATGCTTGTTATGATGCTGCCTTCTATGTGCTTTGCCGATCCGGTAATCAAGAGTGACAGCCGTACCTTTAACCCGCTCACCGGTGTATATGACCTGCAGGGAAATGTTTTCGTACAGTTCCCCGCACATGACACTACCTTAACCATTACCGGCGATGCCACCAAAGTGTATCTTTATGCTATGGAGGTTCACGGCCAAGGCAATATTCATCTGAGCTTCGGCGATATGAGCTTTGCCTGCGATAAGGTAGACGTTTATCATTCCGACAGAACTGCCTATGTAAACGGCAATCTTGTTTTCAATGATAACAGCAATAAAATTACCGCAGACAGCGGCAGCTACTGCTGGAAGACGAAAATTGCAGCCTTCCACGGCAATGTAACGGTCAACGGTCAGCCGCATGACGGTGATGTAGCTTATAATGTTATGGAAAAGCAAATTACAGCGCAGTAAATATTTGCACTAACCAAAATAGCCCATGCTTTACAATACGTAAGGCATGGGTTTTTCTGTTGCCAAAAAACAGACTGCCGAAACGTCCGACAGCCTGCATAGCTTTAAAAGTATTCGTTATTGTAGGTGCGGCATTTAGAGAAGAGCTCATCGAGCAGCTGCAGCTTCCGCACATCGCTGCATTTGATGCGCCCTGCTTCCCACAGCTCCGTTGCACTGAAAGCACCAAAGTAAAGCTGAGTAAAGGCGCCCATGTTCATGGTAACCTCTTCCTGCTCCAGCGTGCTGACTGCCTCCAGCTTACCCGGTGATGTGCGCAGCTGCAGCAGATGATTATTGCGCTCAATCATCTTATCCGTAAGCAGTACGACAACACTGCCGCTGCTCATGCTTGCTGCTACCGGCAGCTTGGCGAGCGCTAAACGCGCATCAAGGCAGCGTGCCATCATAAACGGCTGCAGTCTGCCCGTAAGCGCCTGATCCGCAAAGCCAAGATATGTTTTATCCCACGGCTCCGCCAGCCAGCAAAGCTCCTGCGCCTCGCTTCTGTGTCCTGCGGCATATTGCAGCAGACGGTTCTTCGCCGCAACATCCTGCGCCAGCAGCTCCTGCACATTGAACGTGCCGTCATTCAGCGAGTAAAGCATATAGCCCACTGCTGCCCCCGCACGGTAAACAACAGCGCACAGCACATTTTCCTGCGTAACTACCGACAACAGCTTGCGCCATTGGAACGCGGTGCGCTGCGGTACACCGTTCCACGCTGCGGTAACCCTTGCGTAAATATCTGCCAAAGGATTGCAGGGCTGAGCTTTGTCCTCAGTCACAGATTGCAGCAAAGAAGCTAAATCCAGACGTCCTACCGACAGTTCTTCACCGATTTCAGCAATCCGCAGCTTTGCCAACGGCATTTTATACTCATGACGATAATAGCAGTAGGCAAATTCATACGGCAGATAAATACCGGCGCTTATCGGCATCAGCGTCACAAAGGGAAAGCCCTGCGAGCGCAGCACCTCAAAAGCAGTTTCCAGAAGCGGACGCAAAAGGTGTTGCCCACGTGCTTCCGGAGCGGTGGCAATGCCCACAAGATACGGCACCAGCATCTCCTGCCCGCGCAAATGCAGCATATAAGGATTTACATGCAGCATTGTGCGCAGCTTTTCTTCCTCGCCGACCTTGTCAAAGCCACCGATAACCATATTGTCCTTGCCGCAGTACTGCTCAAAATAGTACTGAAAGAAAGGCTCCGTCTTTTTTTCAAAGCAGTAATCCCAAAGCTCTTCCGCCTGGTACATACGCTCCTTGCTCAAGACACGGTAAATCATAAGCTACCTCACCCAATAATTACATTATATTTTTTCACCATAAACTCCGGATGCAATGCCTGCTTTGCCTCACGCAGACCGGGATGTCCCATATCCTCCTCGCGGTTCAGATATTTTACATCTGTCCAGGCATGAGCGGCAAACTCCTTGGTAATGGCAGTATACAAGCCGCGTACATCATGACGCGCCTTTTCTACATGCAGCACCGCTGTATCATCGTTAATCTTTTTGCCAAAGCTGAAGGCCTGAATTTTACCGTCGAAACGGATTGCACCACCGCGCAGCTCCAGCTGCTCGAAGCTCAGAAAGGCCTCCTGGATAGCATACTTTTCACACAACAGCGAAGGATCCTCCGCCATATGCTCATCGCACCAGCGCTCGCCGAAGTTCAGGCATTCCATCATATTATCCATAGTAATCGGCTCATAGACAAAATCCGGATGCGCCTTAACAAAAGCATTATAGTGATTCTTCTGCCCGTGCAGCTTGCGGCCGGAAAGCGTTGCCAG
>CAKQHU010000088.1 GCA_934234275.1 uncultured Phascolarctobacterium sp. | reverse complement strand
TTACGGTCCAAAGCAGCGCAAATAGTACGGCCATCAGTAAAGGCCATAGCTGCAGGTCCGTCCCATGCCTCAATCAGCGAATTATGATATTCGAAAAAGGCCTTCAGGTCATCATCCAAATGCGGATTTTTGCCCCACGGCTCAGGAATCATCATCATGACAGCGTGCGGCAGACTGCGTCCGCTCATCAGCAAAAATTCCAAAACATTGTCGAACATGCCGGAATCGGAACCGGTTTCGTCAACAATCGGCATAACCTTTTGGATATCATTACCCCAAAGACTGTTGCCGCACATTGTCTGACGCGCACGCATCCAGTTGATATTACCGCGCAATGTATTTATTTCACCGTTATGCATCAGATAACGGTAGGGATGAGCTCTCTCCCAGCTGGGAAATGTATTAGTGCTGAAACGGGAATGGACAAGAGCCATTGCTGTTTCAATAGAGCTGTCCTCCATGTCCGCATAAAAGGTTTGCAACTGCTGTGTTGTCAGCATGCCTTTATAGACAATAGTACGCGAGGACAAACTTGAAACATAAAAGTACTTGCCGCCGCGCAGCTTGCCGTAACGGATATAGTTCTCAGCCTCACGGCGGATGCAGTACAGCTTGCGCTCAAACGCATTATCATCAATATCCAGACGGTCCAGGACATCAGCCGACGGACGGATAAAAACCTGTGCCATAAAAGGCATGCTCTGGCGTGATTTTTCACCCAAAACCTCCGGATGCACCGGTACCTTACGCCAGGCAATAATTCCCTGACCGTTCGCTTCGACAATGCGTTCAAAGTGGCGCTGAACATTTTCTCTTTCTACAACATCCGGTGGCAGAAAAATAAAACCTACGGCATATTTTCCTGCTTCCGGCAGCTCCACATCCTGCTTAGCGCATTCCTTGACAAAAAAGTTATGCGGAATCTGCAGCAGCACACCGGCACCATCACCGGAGTTCATATCTGCTCCCTGACCACCGCGATGGTCCATGTTATGCAGAACCACCAGAGCCTGTCTTAAAATTTTATTAGACTTCTTGCCCTTAATATTGGCAACTACGCCAACACCGCAGGCATCGTGTTCAAACCAAGGATCATACAATCCCTGTTTCTTGGGCAGCGAAGTATTCATAATAAATTCCCCTCTCAAAGCATTTCATTAGTAAAATATATTAGCAGTTCTGTTAGTGTTTCTGTTATAGACCACCACGCAACTGTAATTTTAATTATAATGCCACACCATTACGATTGCAAATTGTATACATGTATATTTACTTGTATAACAAAAGTTCTACAAAAGGTAATTTTCTGAAAGAGGTAAGGGTTAACATTCTATAACAATTTATATCTTAGCAGTACTTTTTTCCTTCTGTATTGTACACTCAATGTTTTTCTAGGCATTTTTTTATTTTCACACTTGACAAACCGTGAAATTGTTGCGATAATGTGAAGAACACAGCGATGTGTATATTTTAATTTCAAAAACAAAAATGCAATGAACGGGAAAATTTACCTGCCCCAGCATCCAGAGAGACGGCGTATGGTGCAAGCCGCCAGCAAGCAGGCAAAGAAGCTCACCCGCGAGCAGCTTCTCTGAACCAAGTAGGAGCAGACGTTTCCAGCACGTTACGCTGCCGATTCGCTAATCGGGAAAATTAAGTACAACTTAGGGTGGTACCGCGAAAAAATTTCGCCCCTATCTGCAAGCGCAGATAGGGGCTATTTTATTTCACTGACTATGTAAATTAATCACTGGTTGCTTTATCAGCAGCCCCTAAAGAAAGAAGGACTAACTTATGGGAATGACAATGACGCAAAAAATCTTAGCCAAGCACGCTCACCGCGACAGCGTAAGTGCCGGCGACCTGCTTGTTTCTCAAGTAGATTTAGTATTAGCAAATGATATCACCGGTCCTCCGGCTATCAACGAATTTGAAAAAATCGGTAAACCGGTATTTGATAAAAACAAAATTGCTCTGGTTCCGGACCATTTCTCCCCCTGCAAGGATATCAAATCCGCAACCATGTGCAAGCGTATGCGTGACTTCGCCCGCAAGCACGAAATCAAAAACTACTTTGAAGTAGGCCAGATGGGTATCGAGCATGCACTGCTGCCGGATAAAGGCCTTGTTGCTCCCGGCGAAATCATCATCGGTGCCGATTCCCACACTTGTACCTACGGCGCACTCAATGCTCTTAGCACCGGCATGGGCCAGACCGATATCGGCTGCGCTATGGCCAGCGGTACCTCCTGGTTCAAGGTTCCGCAGGCTATCAAGGTTAACCTGACCGGCAAGCTGCCGAAATACGTTAAAGGCAAGGACATCATTCTTACCATCATCGGTATGATTGGCGTTGACGGCGCCCGTTACCAATCTTTGGAATTCACCGGTGAAGGCGTCAGCGAGCTGTCGATGGCCGACCGTCTGACTATCTGCAACATGGCTATTGAGGCCGGCGGCAAAAACGGCATTTTCCCCGTTGATGAAAAGACCATCGAATTCTTAAAGCAACGCGGCGTAACCCGTGAATGGGAAGCAGTTACTGCCGACGAAGATGCTGAATATGCCCGCGTACTCGATATTAAGCTCGACGAGCTTGTTCCTGTAGTTGCTTATCCGCATCTGCCGGAAAACACTCATCCTGCTAAGGAAGGTCATGCAATCAAAATCGACCAGGTTGTCATCGGCTCCTGCACCAACGGCCGTCTGGAGGATCTTGAACAAGCTGCCGAAATTCTCAAAGGCCACAAGGTTTGCGACCATGTGCGTATGATTATCATCCCGGCAACCCAGCAGATTTATCAGGAGGCTATGCACCGCGGTTACATTGATACCTTTATTGATGCAGGTGCTGCCGTTTCCACTCCGACCTGCGGCCCCTGCCTTGGCGGTTACATGGGCATCCTCGCAGCAGGCGAACGCGCTGTTTCCACCACCAACCGTAACTTCCGCGGCCGCATGGGTCATGTCGACAGCGAAGTTTATCTGGCAAGCCCCTATACAGCTGCAGCAAGTGCCATCACCGGTTATATCACCAGCCCTGAGGAGGTAGTAAAATGAGCAAAGTTTGGCGTTACGGCGACCACATTGATACAGACGTTATTATCCCGGCAAGATATCTGAACATTGCCGATTTCAAAGAATTAGCAGAGCATGCAATGGAGGATGCGAAGGAAAACCTGGAAATTAACTTCGCCGCCAACGTACAGCCCGGAGATTACATCGTTGCCGGCAAAAACTTCGGCTGCGGTTCTTCCCGCGAGCATGCCCCGGTAGTATTAAAGGTTAAGGGTATCAAATGCATCGTAGCAGACAGCTTTGCCCGTATCTTCTACCGCAATGCGATCAACATCGGTCTGCCGGTGCTGGAAATCGGTGCCGACGTAGAAAAGATCGAACCCGGTGACGAAATTGACGTTGATGTCAACAAGGGTGAAATCAAAATCCTCAATAAAAATATTACAATCAAAACAAAACCGCTGCCGGAATTTATCCAGCATATTGCAGACTGCGGCGGCCTGATTAATTATATTAAAGGAGAAAACAAATAATGAAGATTTGCTTACTGCCAGGTGACGGCATTGGTGTAGAAATAGTTGATGCAGCGGTAGAGGTTCTCGACGCTGCTGCCAAAAAATTCGGCTTTGAAATTAAATATGATAAGCAGCTCATCGGCGGCTGTGCAATCGACGCAACCGGCGTTCCCCTGCCGGAAGCAACCATCGCCAGCGCTAAGGCTGCTGACGCTGTACTGCTTGGTGCTGTCGGCGGACCGAAATGGGATAATGTTGCTCCGGATATCCGTCCGGAAAAAGGCCTGCTTGGTATCCGCAAGGCTTTGGGCCTGTACTGCAACCTGCGCCCGATGACCGTTTCCAAATTCACTGCGCATCTTTCCCCGCTAAAAACGGAACGTGCCGAAGGCGCTGACCTTTTAATCGTGCGCGAGCTTACCGGCGGCATCTACTTCGGTGAGCACAACGAAGCGCACCTCAACGCTGACGGCGTTGAGGAAGCAAGCGACATTGAGCTTTACACCCGTCCGGAGGTAGAACGCATTGCCCGTTTTGCTTTTGAAGCTGCCAAAAAACGCCGCGGTAAGGTAACCAGCGTAGATAAAGCCAACGTATTGGGCTCCAGCCGTATGTGGCGTAAAATCGTTGCCGAAATGCAGGCTAAGGATTATCCGGAAATCGAGCTGAACAATTTCTATGTTGATAACTGCGCTATGCAGTTAGTACTGAATCCGAAGCAATTCGACGTTATTTTGACCAACAATATCTTTGGCGATATCCTCAGTGATGAAGCCAGCACAATCGCAGGCAGCATCGGCCTGCTTCCGAGCGCCAGCCTCGGCGACGGCACCGGTATGTACGAGCCTATCCACGGCAGTGCGCCTGATATTGCCGGTCAGGGTATTGCTAACCCGTTGGCAACCATTCTCAGTGTTGCTATGATGCTGCGCTACTCTCTGAACCAAAACGAAGCAGCAGACGCTATGGAAGCAGCTGTTGACGCAGTTATGGAGCAGGGCTACCGCACTCCGGACCTTTATGCAGAAGGTCTGAAGAAGGTTTCCACCTCTGAAATGGGCCATCTTGTTGCTCAGGAGCTGCTCAAATAGACATTCCCGGTATAACGCCATCCCCTCAGCGTTTACCAAAGCATTTCTACCCGTAAGCCTTCCGTTTGGGGCTTACGGGTAAATTTTCCAGCATTTAGGCATTATTATATTTTGATTTTTTTGTTTTTTGGATTTTCTTACGATTGTTGTGGTGTATTATGATGCAAATTTCAACCAAAAATATCGATTCCGTGTATACTAATAATGCTTCAAGCAATGCTGTGGCCTTCCGCCAAGGCTTGCACGATGGCATCCCTATAGGATTGGGTTATTTTGCCGTTGCCTTTTCTTTGGGAATTATTTGCCGTACATCCGGTCTTTCTGTATTACAGGGCTTTTTAACAAGCCTGCTCAATAACACTTCAGCCGGTGAATTTGCCGCCATTACCCTCATAGGGCAAAACGCCAGCTATACAGAAATAGCTCTGGTCACACTCATCGCCAATGCACGCTACATGCTGATGAGCTGCGCTCTTAGTCAAAGGCTCAGCAGCGCGCAAAGCTTTATCCATCGTCTGGTCATCGCCTTCGCTGTAACGGATGAGCTTTTCGGTATCGCTATCTCCCGTCCCGGTGTTTTGAATCCATACTATTACTATGGCGGCATGGCCGTAGCAATTCCGGGCTGGTCGATTGGCACAGCCTGCGGCATTGTCGCCGGTGCAGCACTGCCAGAACGCATTGTCAGCGCACTTAGCGTAGCACTGTTTGGCATGTTCCTCGCTATCATCATGCCTCCGGCGCGCGAAAGCCGTATCATTCTCACTGTTGTAATCACAAGCTTCATCTCCAGCTTCGCAGCAACATATATGCAGCCGTTGGCACAGCTTACCGGCGGTACGCGTACCATTATCCTCACTGTAGTCATCGCAGCAACCGCTGCTTATCTCAGGCCGGTACAGTCCCAGCCAAAGGAGGCTTAGCAAATGGAACACAATATTTACATTTATATTGCAGTCATGGCACTTGTTACCTATGCTATCCGCGTGCTTCCGCTCACACTCATCCGTAAGGAAATCAAAAATCCCTTCATGCGTTCGTTTTTATATTATGTCCCCTACACGACGCTCGCAGTAATGACCTTTCCCGCTATCCTGCAGGAAACACAGACACCTGCTGCAGGTGCGCTTGCCCTAGGCGTCGGCGTTGCCACCGCCTGGCGCGGCATGAGCCTTTTTCATGTTGCTTGCTGCTGCTGCGCAGTGGTGTTTATCGTAGAATTTATCATGGTACCGTAAGGCACACAAAAAGCCGCCGGCTCAGGAGATTTTTCTCCAGGTCGGCGGCTTTTTGTATTACTGTAATCAACGTGCGTTTAATCCCAATTCATTAATTAATGCGCGCTGCAAAAGATTAGAAAAATTGATATCGTTATCTATTGCCATATTATTAAGCCATGCAGGAATCGAGAGCGTCTT
>CAKQHU010000087.1 GCA_934234275.1 uncultured Phascolarctobacterium sp. | reverse complement strand
TTTTGGCAGCCTCCGGCGGCAGCGGCTTCTTCGGCGCGCTGTTTGCAGGCTTCATCGGCGGTTATCTGATTTTGGCACTGCGCAAGGTGTTCAGTGTACTGCCTGACAGTCTGGAAGGCTTGAAGCCGATTCTGCTGTATCCTGTTATCGGCCTGCTGCTTATGGGCATTTTGATGACTTACGTTATCAATCCGCCGACTGCAGCCTTCAACCAATGGCTGGCAGGTGCGCTGGCAAGCATGAGCACAACAAGCAAGGTGCTGATGGGCTTTGTGTTGGGTGCTATGATGTCCATTGACTTCGGCGGTCCTTTGAATAAGGCAGCTTATGTTTTCGGTACTGCTTCTTTGGCTGCAGCTGACGGCAGCGCTGTAAGCAGCGAGATTATGGCTTCCGTTATGATCGGCGGTATGGTGCCGCCGCTGGCGATTGCACTGTGCACTATGCTGTTTAAGAAGAAATTTACTTCTAAGGAGCGTCAGTCCGGTGTGACCAACTTTATTATGGGCCTGTCCTTCATTACCGAAGGTGCTATTCCCTTCGCAGCAAGTGACCCGCTGCGTGTAATTCCGACATGCGCTTTGGGCAGCGGTATAGCAGGTGCTTTGTCCATGGCTTTTGGCTGCAGTGTTCCTGCACCGCATGGCGGCGTGTTTGTTTTCGGTGTAGTGCAGAACTGGCCGATGTATTTTGCAGCTTTGGCAGCAGGAAGTGTGCTGGCAGCTGTGCTTATGGGGTTTGTTAAACAGAACGTGAACGAATAACAGATAGAGAAAAAGATAAAAACAAAAATAGGATTTTAAGAATTTAGCGGCAGAATATTTTAATTAGCGAATCGGAGGAAATAAAAATGAAACAATTTACTTATGTTATTACTGACGAAGCTGGTATCCATGCACGTCCGGCAGGATTGCTCGTTAAAGAGGCTGCAAAATTTGCCAGCACTACTACTATTGCCAAGGGTGCTAAAAAAGGCGATTTGAAGCGTATCTTCGGTGTTATGGCCTTGGGCGTTAAAAAGGGCGAAGAGATTACTGTTACCTGTGAGGGTGCGGACGAAGACGCAGCAGCAGCAGCTTTAGAGGCTTTCCTCAAGGTTAATCTGTAATTTCGCAGTAAGGGTGTTTTTTTCGCGAGGTGATAAGATGCTTTCATTAAAGGGTAAGGGCGTTTGCGGCGGTGTAACGCTGGGGACCTTGGCTGTACTGCGCCGTAATGCAGCAGCAGTTAAACGCCGCAAGGTGCAGAATGCCGAGGCTGAGGTGGCACGCTTTCAGACAGCACGTCAGGAGGCGATAGCCAAGCTGGCAGAGCTTTATGAAAAAGCTGTTGTAGATGTAGGCAAAGATAATGCCGCTATTTTTGAAATCCATCAGATGATGCTGGAGGATCTTGATTATATCGAGTCTGTAGAGGGCATTATCCGCACGCAGCAGGTTAATGCGGAATATGCAGTGCAGACAACGGCGGCAAATTTTGCTGAGATTTTTTCCTCTATGGAGGACGATTATATGCGTGCACGTGCTGCTGATGTCAAGGATATTTCCAACAAGGTGCTTGGTTGCCTGGGTGATGCAGGCAGTAGCTGGGAAAGCGGCAGCGGCCGCTATATTCTGGCAGCAGATGACCTGGCACCCAGCGAAACCGTACAGCTTGATAAATCGCGTGTACAGGGCTTTGTGACGGCAGCAGGCAGCGTAAATTCGCATACGGCGATTTTGGCGCGTACGATTGGCATTCCTGCGGTTGTCAGCACCGGCAGCAGCATCGGTGAAGAATATGATGGCAAGCTGGTAGCGGTTGATGGCTACACCGGCGAGGTTTTCGTTGATCCTGATGAAGCAACGTTGGAACGTATTAAAGCGAAGATGGAACAGGATGCACAGCATAAAAAGCTGTTGGAGGAGCTCAAGGGTAAAAAGAGCATTACCGGCGGCGGCCAGCAGGTGCATGTATATGCCAACATCGGTGGCACTGGTGACCTGGCCAGCGTGCTAGCGAACGATGCAGAGGGCATCGGCCTTTTCCGCAGCGAGTTCATTTATCTGGAAAGCAAGGATTATCCGACAGAGGAGCAGCAGTTTGAAAAGTATAAGCTGGCAGCAGAAGCGATGGCCGGCAAGCGTGTAATTATCCGTACACTTGATATCGGTGCGGATAAGCAGACTGATTATTTTGAGCTGCCGCAGGAGGAGAATCCGGCGCTTGGCTATCGCGCAATACGCATCTGCTTGGAAAGAACTGAGCTGTTTGCTACGCAGCTGCGCGCTATCTGCCGCGCTTCCGCCTATGGCAAGCTGGCGGTGATGTTCCCGATGATTATCAGCGTAGAAGAGGTGCGCAAAGCGCGTAAAATTCTGCGCGAAGTACAGGCGGAGCTTAAGTATGCAGGCGTATCCTTCGACCCGAAGATGGAGGTCGGCATTATGATTGAAACGCCGGCAGCAGCACTGATCAGTGCGGAGCTGGCTAAGGAAGTTGATTTCTTCAGCATCGGTACAAACGATTTGAGCCAGTATACGTTGGCTATAGATCGTCAGAACCAGCAGCTGGAGCCATTCTTTGATGCACATCATCCTGCAATTCTGCGTCTGATTGAAATGACGGTGCAGGGAGCGCATGCTGCAGGCATCTGGTGCGGCGTCTGCGGCGAGCTGGGCGCTGATTTGAGCCTGACGAAGGAGTTTGTACGCATGGGCATGGATGAGCTTTCCGTAAGCCCGGCAAGCATTCTGCCGCTGCGCAAAAAAATCCGTAGCCTGTAATTTTGCTCATACTCATATTTATATATAACGCATGAAGATACCCCTGATAATGCATAAGCAGTATCAGGGGCAGCTTTCGGCGTCAATGCTGTATATTCTTTTGTGCAGAACCGGTTTTAGTGACCGGTTCTTTTTTGTATACGAAGAATTATTTTAATCAGAAAAACAAAAAACACCGCAATTTCTTGCGGTGTCGATTTCAAAATGGTGACATTACAAGAGTCCTCGCAAAGATTAAGTTAGCAATGTATGCAATGCATTTTGATGCAATTTTTGCGTTTTGTTAATGTGTAATAAGTATTTTTTACGCTTTTAGTTGTTTTTTGACGTTTTTTGGTATATAGTTGTCTTGAGGTATTTATGATACCGGCAGATGAAATTAAAAGATTCTTTTTAATTAACTTAAAAAGAATTATGTTAGAAAATGACAAAGCTCAATATGATATAGTAAAAGATTTGAATTATAGGCAGGGCGCAGTTTCAGATGTCTATAATTTTAGGAGGTAATCAACCATGGAATATGTAGCCATTGATTTTCAGACAGCAAACAGGTGGCACAAAAGCGCGTGCTCCGTCGCTCTGGTTACGGTGAAAGACGGAAAAATTATTGATACTTTTTACAGTCTGATCCGTCCCGGTATTTTGCATTTCGACAAAGAAAATACGGCTTTGCATGGTATCACAAAAGAGATGGTGAAGGATGCGCCGTATTTTGATGAGCTGTGGCCGTTGATTAAGAAAAAAATCAACGGCAAAACGCTTGTCGCGCACTATGCCAGGTTTGACATGGACGTGCTGGAGGAAGAGCTGACAGGCAACGAGCTTGCTTTCCCAAGCTGTCCCGTGTTTTGCACGTGCGTGCTTTCGCAAGCAATGTTCCCGGAGATATCTCATCATCGCCTGCAGGACGTTACCGATAAAATAGGCTTTAACTTTGAGCAGCGTTATAACGCTATGGCGCACGCCAGAGCCTGCGTCGCTATCGTGGAATATGCCCTAAAAGCAACAGGTGCAGAGTTTTTGCAGGACGTGGCCGACGCTTATAACTTTCACCTTGGTTATATCGGCAAAGACGTGGTGACGGAATGTAATTTTAATAGCAGGCGTGCGCTTAGCTATGGGGATATTAATGCTGCTCCTGTTGTGCAAAAGCCCGAGACTTACAACGATATGGACAATGCCACATATTTAAAATACTGGGGACCGTCTGTTGCTATTATGTTTATATTTAATTCCATAAATGCAGAATGGGCAAGGGCTATAAGTTCTATCGGCACATGCGGGCTGATATATGCAACTTATTTGCGGTTCCAGGGAACGAAAAAGCCGTTGTGGTATGGTTGTATCAGCCTTTTCTTTACTGCAGGCGTTTTGGGCTTCTTTGATGTAGGACGCGCCCCGAAAAAGTAGAGCGGTGGAATACAAATAGCAAATGACAGGCAAATAAAAAGGCGAAATATCTCTGACAAAGGAATTTGTGCGCATGGGCATGGATGAGCTTTCTGTAAGCCCGGCAAGTATTCTGCCGCTGCGCAAAAAAATCCGCAGCCTGTAATTTTTACTCATACACATATTTCTATATAACGCATGAAAATACCCCTGATAATGCGCAAGCAGTATCAGGGGCAGCTTTCGGCGTCAATGCTTTATTATTCTTGATGCAGAACAGGTTTTAGTGGCCGGTTCTTTTTTTGTGCGAAGATTATTTTCGAATCCGAAAAACAAAAAAACACCGCAATCTCTTGCGATGTCAATTTCAAAATGGTGACCTCGGCAGGACTCGAACCTGCGACCTTTTGATTCGTAGTCAAACGCTCTATCCAGCTGAGCTACGAGGCCAACAACAATACTTATTTTAACTGTAAGAGGCCTTTTTGTCAATACTTTTTTGTGAAAAAATCTTGACTGTTTTTTCCCGGCGGGATATAATTTAGCTAATATATCTGTGGCTGCTTTGCAAGGAAGCATCAGGAGGCGTATATTTGGTCTGCATAGGGATGCTTGCCGGTATGGGCGATGGGGAATTGTAATGACAGCATAAATGGTTTTGTATTATATGTTGTTGAAGTCTGCACGATTAGGTCTGATGTGAGGCAGTATAGGGATACTGCCAGCGATGACGTTGTATTTCTTTAACAGGCATGTATAATTTAAAGGAGGATTTTTTGTGCCTGTTTCTTTAGTCATCTTAATATTGTACATTGTTGCTTTGTTCGCTATCAGTTGGTATGCAAAAAAACGTAGTGAAGGAAACAATGAAAACTTTGCTCTTGCGGGACGCAGACTTTCTGCGCCTCTGATTTGTGTTACTATTATCGGTCTGGCTGTCGGCGGTGCGTCGACTATCGGTGTTTCCGAGCATGCCTTCCGTGTTGGTCTGAGTGCCGGTTGGTATACGATTGCCTGGGCTTTGGGCGCGATTGTTATGGGCCTGTTCATGGCTAAAAAGTACCGTGAACAGAACATTACGACTATCACCGAGCTTATCGAACGCCATCATACCAAGGGCGCGGTAATCTTGGGCGTTTTCTGCCAGATTGTTATTCAGTTGGTAATCATCAGTCTGCAATATATTGCGGGTGGCAGTATTCTGCACGCTATCCTGCCGGATATCTTTGATTTCCACACAGGTATGATTGTCAGCGCCATCACCTTTATCGGTATTACCTTTATCGGTGGTATGTGGTCTGCATCCTTGTCGAATGTATTGAATATTATTCTGATTTACGTAGGTATCTTGGCGGCAACTGTTATTCAGTTCAAAAAAATCGGTAGCATGGATCATTTGGCTGCTGCTTTGCCGGCTAATGTGCCCTGGTTCAGCTTTATTGACGGTGTTGGCCCTGTAACCATCACCAGCTGGGTTGTAACCCTGATTACCGTAAATCTTTCTCTGCAAAGTATTCTACAGATTTCTTTAGGCGCTAAGGACGCTGCAACTGCTAAGAAGGGCTTCGTCTGGGGCGGCATTCTGATGCTGCCGGTAGGCGTTCTGGCTGCCTTCCTTGGCTTGGTTGCTAAGGCTATGTACCCTGATGCGCAGGCTGCACTTGCCTTGCCGCAGGTTATCGTTGGCCTGCAGCCGGTGTTGGCCGGTATCACTCTGGCAGCTTTGTGGGCTGCGGATGTATCTACCGCCTGCAACTTGCTCTTGAGTGCCGGAACTCTGTTCTCCAGCGATATCTACAAGCGCTTTATCAATCCGCAATGCGACCAGGCGCGTCAGCTGCTGATGACACGTGCCTGCATCATTATCAGCGGTATTCTTACCTTGGGACTTGCTAT
>CAKQHU010000086.1 GCA_934234275.1 uncultured Phascolarctobacterium sp. | reverse complement strand
ACACACAACCCTATACCACCACACAGCAAATCCCCCTCTCCTTGGACGATGGCCACGGCGACTACAACCGCAGCTATGAACGCAGCGACGATGACTTCGACTACGCCGACTACTCCACCGACCACAGAGATAACAACTTCCGTAACTACGAGAAGAAGCGCCGCAAAACCAATAAAGAAATTATTGAGGACATGCTCAAGCGCTGGGATTAAGCAAAACACTGTGTAAAACAAAAAAGTAAGAGGAGAACACCTTTTATCCTGTAAAGGACTAGGTGTTCTCCTCTTTTAATTATAGAAAAGGGAGTGTTTATTTAAGGTTTAGATTATGCAGCTGCCTGCATTTTCATTTCAGCTTGCTGCCGTAGTGATCACGATTGTCGCCGCCGTATACGCGTACACGTTCAATCTTGCCTCTGTCGCCATCCGCACCGGAGATACGGGCAACATGGATACGGCCCATTTCAGGTTCAAATTCACGAACCAGCTTGTGATCCAGCTTCACGCCTTTTTCAAGCGCTCTGTACAGCATTGCTGCGAATTCGTAACGGCTCATCATGCGGTTGCCGTTGAACATGCCGTCAGGATAACCCTCAACGATGCCTGCTGCCGCCAGACGGCC
This sequence comes from uncultured Phascolarctobacterium sp., assembly GCA_934234275.1. Lineage (GTDB taxonomy): Bacteria > Bacillota > Negativicutes > Acidaminococcales > Acidaminococcaceae > Phascolarctobacterium_A. The sequence goes on along the minus strand of CAKQHU010000086.1, from coordinate 5,495 downwards.
GATGTATTCGTAAGCCCAATGGTTTTCGGGAACATCTGGGAAGAGCTTCATTCTGTCCATCTCAATCGTGCCGCCCATGCCTGCGGTCAGCTGACCTACCAGCGCGGTGAGGTTAGCTACATTCGCTCTCAGGTCCACGATTTCCTTAGCCATCGCCGTACGGGAATTGCTTACGCGTGCGGTACGGTCCAGGGAGAAGGAAATGCCTGCATTCACCATGTTCTCGCCGTTGCCGAAGGTTCCGCCTACGCTCAGCATAACCTTTTCATCCGGACGGTAGAACGCGCCTACCGCAGCAGCGTTTTTGCCCTTGTAGTTGCCGTAGCCTGCTGCAAAGGTCAGCTTGTCATCGGGATCGAAATCCATCGGGTGCAGCGCTGCGAGAGCGGCGGCACCGGCGCCAACCTTGTCAACGCGGCTGCCGAGGTTGTCAACACGATGATCGAGTTCATTAAAATGCTCTCTGAATTCGGCATGGTCCCTATCATTTTGTGCCTTACCGGCGATATCATCAATCGTCAGTCTGCGAACTTCTTCATTGGTGTAACCATCTTTTACTACCAGAGTAGCTGTTCCGGCTTCCTTATCTCTCTCAATTTCAGTCAGCTGTGCATCCTTCAGCTGGCCTTCCAGCTTAACATCTTCGCCGTTTCTTACTTTAAGAGTAATTTTGCCGTCTGCGCCGATATTGCCACCGTTAACGAACTTATCCTTCGCTTCAATGGTCTGGTTCAGCTTGTTCTCGTCAAATGCTACAGTGTAGTTGTGGTTGCCGTCCGCATCCATTGCGTCCGTTACTCCTACATAACCCTTGCCATCATCGGCTACAGTAGTAATGGTGTTGGTATCGTTTTCTTTGATAGTATTGATGAGCTTGCCTTCATCAAATGCTACGGTGTAGTTATGGTTGCCGTCCGCATCCATTGCGTCGGTTACTCCTACGTATCCGTTGCCATTATCGGCTACCATAGTAACGGTGTTGGTGTCGTTTTCCTTAATAGTGTTTATGAGCTTGCCTTCGTCAAATGCTACGGTGTAGTTATGGTTACCGTCCGCATCCATTGCGTCGGTCACTCCTACATAACCCTTGCCATCATCGGCTACAGTAGTAATGGTGTTGGTATCCTGAGTATTTTCCTGAATAAAGCCCTTCAGAGCATCTTCATCAATACCGATTACATAATTCTTATCAGCCAAATCGCCACCGCCTACGCTGTCATTTACAGTAATGATAGCATGACCGGATTCTGCGGTAGTGATAGTATTAGTATCATTTTCCTGAATGGTCTGGATGAGCTTATCTTCGTTAATGCCTACGGTGTAATTATAATTACCGTTATCATCAACCATTTCGGTAACATTTACATAACCGTTGCCGTCAGCCTGCGCAGTAGTAATGGTATTGGTATCATTTTCCTGAATGGTTTGCATGAGCTTATCTTCGTTAATGCCTACGGTATAATTGTAATTACCGTTATCATCAACCATTTCGGTAACATTTACATAACCATTGCCGTCAGCCTGTGCGGTAGTAACAGTGTTAGTATCATACTGCTGTACAAAATCACCCAGCTGATCGCCGTTGATATCAACCTTATACGCATGATTGCCATCTGTGCCTTCATCGGTGATTGTCAACATATTGGTTTTAGACTCTACGGTTGTAACAGTATCGGTATCCTGTGCTGTTTCCTTGATATAGCCCTTCAGAGCGTCCTCATTGATACCGATTTGATAATTCTTACCGTCTTCCTGACCTTCCATGCTATTATTTACAGTAATGATATCGTGAACGGATTCAGCAGTTGTAATGGTGTTGGTATCATTATCCTGAATGGTTTGCATGAGCTTATCTTCGTTAATACCTACGGTGTAATTATAATTACCGTTATCATCTACCATTTCGGTAACATTTACATAGCCATTGCCGTCAGCCTGTGCGGTAGTAACGGTGTTAGTATCATACTGCTGTACAAAATCACCCAGCTGATCGCCGTTGATATCAACCTTATACGCATGATTGCCATCAGTGCCTTCATCGGTGATCTTCAGCATATTGGTTTTAGATTCTACGGTAGTAACAGTATCGGTTCCGGCAATGCCTTCCAGCTGATTAGTTACCCAGCTGCGGGAAGCAATGCCTTCTACCTCAGCCTGTACGCTGCGTTGGTCGGAATCCTTAACCTTTACCGTCAGCTTGCCATATTCATCCAAGCTTCCTTCCATGCCGGTATTAGTGGTATTAGTATCAACAATACCTTCCAGCTTATTGTTTACCCATCCTTGAGAAGCAATGCCATCTACGCTGTCGGTGTAAACTCCGCCGGCATTATCAGTAATTTTGGAAGTAAGCGTGCCGTCTGCAAAGGTCAGCTCATTGGCAGTAATCTTTGTATCGGTATCAACAATAGCTGCAGCAACCACCTCATCATTAGCTCTTACCAGCTCATAGGTATTGACTGTCTTGCCCTGACCGGGAGTTGCTCTAACCGCTTTAATAACTGTATCCTTCAGGCCTGCCTGACCTGCTTCACCGTAAATGGTCTTTGCCATGGTGATATCATTAGTGTAGAGAGATTTGATAATTCTGTCAAATTCACCTACAGTAATTCTGCTCATAGACTCTTTGCACTTCATTTCGGAATTGTCGCCCGTATGCACAGGATCATAACGTCTGTCCGTCGGATCCCATATACCATTATGAGTATGATAAATAAAAGGTGTAAACAATTCAATCTGCTCGCCGGAGCCAATCTGTACCTGCGCATGTCCTAAATCAGTCCAGAAATAACCCTGATGATAATTATGAGAAGCATCATAAATCTGTCCTGCAGCGTCTTTGGAAACCTCCTTGTCAACAGGAGATGGGGTAGGTGTATCAGCCCAAACAGTAGTATAACCCATCATGCCCATTGCCATAATTGTTGCCAGCACACACTTTGCCAAAGCAGTTTGCTTTCTAGTCTTTTTCATTTTCAATCCCCCTTTTCCACGCTGCGCCACAGTGACGCAAGCTTAATCCTCGTTACAAAGCATTTCACTAATCAAATATAACTCAGATAAGGTGGTACTAAAATTCAAGGCCTTGTAAATTTAGTATTCCGCTTCCTTTACCTACTTTTATTGTACGTCTTCCGTTTTTCTATGTCAAACTTTAGTATTTTTCAAGAAAACACCATGCTACGAATTGCAAATAAACTATATTTAATTGTGTAATCTTATACATCAAGTAAAGTTGTCGGCAGTATTTTCCTCGTATAACCTCAACTTGAAAAATTATTCTGTAAATTCAAATGTAAAATATTTTTGTCATATTGGACATTTTTTTGACATACGTGTGAAATTAGCTTACTGCAAGGCAAAGCCGTTGCTAACCGTGTGCGTCATAAGCGGACAATGCAAAACCCATCAAAAAAGTCCGTCTTCTGCGGACACTGAGAAAGCAAATCTGCGCACGCAAAAGGCCTGCAACCCTCGTGGGCTGCAGGCCTTATTTGCTTCACTTTGAAATTATAGCCACTGGCACTTACAGTAATCGTTTATGCGCTTATCAGCAGCCTTATAGAAAAAGCCTTACTCAAAGTTTTTCTCTTTGAACGGGCATTCCTCTACAACTACGCAGCCACGGCACAGCGGCTTGCGTGCCTTGCAGATTTTGCGCCCGTGCCAGATAAACCAGTGGTGCGCATCACTCCACTTTTCACGCGGGATAATTTTTTCCAGCTCCTTTTCCGTAGCTAGCGGGTCCTTGCCCTTCGCCAAGCCCAAACGATGCGACACACGGAAAACGTGCGTATCTACTGCCAACGCCGGAATGTTATAGATAATGCTGGCGATGACATTCGCCGTTTTCTGCCCCACGCCGGGCAATTCCATCAGCGTTTTGATATCATCAGGAATCACGCTGTTAAAGCGCTCCGTCAGCATGTGGCACATTCCCAGCAGGTTTTTGGCCTTGGCATGGTACAGACCGCAGTCGCGGATTTCTGCTTCCATTTCTTCCTGCGTCAAAGCGCCCATTTTTTCCGGCGTATTCAGCCGCGGAAACATGCGCGCCATAATCACATTTACGCGTTCATCCGTACATTGGGCCGAAAGGATTACCGCTACCAGCAGCTCGAACGGCGAATTATAATTCAGTGCCGTCTTACTGCCCTTGTATGTTTCCTCCAGCTTGGCCAGAATAGCTTCTCTTTGAGCCTTACGCATCAGTTGGTCAGGCTCCTTACCGGTGCAGGAATACGTCCGCCGCGGTTGATGAATTTTTCAGCGCTGAACTTCTTCACGCCAAGAACAGGCGCATAACCCAGCAGACCGCCAAATTCAACGCGATCGCCTACGTCCTTGCCCGGAACAGGAATCAGACGTACCGCAGTAGTTTTATTGTTAATCATACCGATAGCAGCTTCATCGGCAATAATTGCGGAAATGGTTGCTGCCGTGGTATCACCGGGAATAGCAATCATATCAAGACCTACGGAGCATACACAGGTCATAGCCTCCAGTTTTTCCAAAGACAGGGAACCGCGTTCTACCGCAGCAATCATGCCGGCGTCCTCACTTACAGGGATGAATGCACCGCTCAGACCGCCAACGTAGCTGGATGCCATCAGGCCACCCTTTTTAACTGCATCGTTCAGCATAGCCAATGTAGCGGTAGTGCCTGGGCCGCCACAGCTTTCCAGACCGATTTCTTCCAGAATATGCGCAACACTGTCGCCGATTGCCGGAGTCGGGGCCAAGGACAGATCAATAATACCGAACTGAGTATTCAGGCGACGTGCAGCCTCCTGTGCTACCAGCTGGCCGACGCGGGTAATTTTGAAGGCAGTTTTCTTAATCGTTTCGGCAACCATACCGATATCGCCGTCACGTACCTGCTCCAGTGCGTATTTAACAACGCCCGGTCCGCTGACGCCAACGTTGATAACGCTTTCCGGCTCGGTTACGCCATGGAAGGCACCTGCCATGAACGGGTTATCCGGCACAGCGTTGCAGAATACTACCAGCTTAGCGCAGCCAATCGCATCACGGTCAGCGGTACGCTCGGCAGCAGCCTTCACAACCTCGCCCATCTGTTTTACAGCGTCCATGTTGATACCGCATTTGGTAGAGCCGACGCTTACAGAGGAGCAGACAATGTCGGTAACTGCCAGTGCTTCCGGAATAGAAGCAATCAGATTGCGGTCGCCCTTGGTGTAGCCCTTGTCAACGAGAGCGGAAAAGCCGCCGATAAAGTTAACACCGACCTGCTTGCCTGCGTTGTCCAAAGCCTGGGCCAGCGGTACATAATCGTTGCTGTCACAGCTTTCACCCACCATGGAAATCGGGGTTACGGAAATACGCTTGTTGATGATGGGCACGCCCAGCTCAACTTCGATATCCTCACCGGTTTTCACCAGATGCTCTGCCTTACGACAAATCTTATCATAAATCTTCTGCGCTGTTACCTTGATATCCGGATGACCGCAATCACGCAGGCTGATGCCCATGGT
>CAKQHU010000085.1 GCA_934234275.1 uncultured Phascolarctobacterium sp. | reverse complement strand
GCCTTGAAGCAGCTTGGCTACAAGGAGTGAGGACTTATCAACTTTTTTCGGAAACTGATTGATTTCTGGCACAGGCTACCGCTTGCCTGGTATTACCTGAAAACAGGTACCTGGCATAAGGAAGGCAGCGCCAGCAGTGAGGACGAGCTGCGCCAGCTGGTGAGCGCCAGTGAGCGACATGGCCAGATTGACCATGTCGAGGGCAGCATGATCGGTAATGTTTTTGACTTTGCCGACCGTGTGGCGCGTGAAGTCATGGTGCCAAGACAGGATATGGTATGCCTGTTTTTGGATGATACGTTGGCAGAAAATATGGCTGTTGTGCGCAGCAGTCATCATACACGCTATCCGCTCTGCATGGAGGACAAGGATCAGGTTGTAGGTACGCTGCATGTGCGCGACCTGTTGAAGATTAAGCCGGGGCAGACTACCTTTGACCTGCGCCGCCTGATGCGTCCGATTGTTGTTATTCCAGAGGCTATGCCGGTGCCGAAGGCCTTGCGCCTGATGCAGCAGCGTCATGTGCAGATGGTGCTTGTAGCAGATGAGTACGGTGGTACTGCAGGCCTGATTACGATGGAGGACCTCGTGGAGGAAATCGTTGGTGATATTCAGGACGAGCATGAAGCGCAGGAGCCGCCGGATGTATTGCAGCTTCCTGACGGCAGCATTGAATTTGACGGCATGGTGCTGCTGGACGATGTGGCAGAGCAGCTGCCGATTACATTCGATGATCCTGAGGAAGATACCATCGGCGGTTATGTATTCGGTTTGCTGGGACGCAAGCCTGAGATTGGCGATGTTGTGGAGATTTCCGGCTACAGCTTCAAGGTGCTGCGCACGGATGGCTTCCGTGTAGTGCGCGTGCTGGCTGCGAAGCTGCCGCAGGAGCAAAAGCAGAAAGAAGAACAGCAGGATGAGTGAGTCGCAAAGGGAGCTTTTGGCAGATGATGCGCTTGTTTTACATGTAAAAAACTGGCAGACGGCTGATAAATATGCGGTCTGCTTTACGAAGGAGCATGGCAAGTTGCGCTTTATCGCCTATGGTGCCCGCTATGAAAAAAATATACATGGCAGATTGCTGCAGCCCTTTGCCAATCTGCATATTGAGGTGCAGCAGGGACAGAAGATAGACAAGCTGCGCAGTTGTGAGCTTTTGCAGATGCCCAAGTCGATGGATATGCAGCAGATGGCTTATGCGGCGGTGGCGTCGGAGCTGACTGCCGTGCTGACAGAGGACAGAGTGCCTCAGCCGGAGCTTTATGAAATGCTTGGCGCTGCCTTGGCTGCGCTGATGCAGCGCAATCCGCGTCTGGTTGTTTTGTCCTATGCTATAAAATTGCTGGCGGCTACGGGCTTTGCGCCGCAGCTTACACATTGCGTGCATTGCGGTGAGGCTGTGACGGCGCAGGAGGATGCGTGGTTCAGTCCGCTGCAGGGCGGGCTTATCTGCAGCAGTTGCAAAAGCAGTTATAACGGCGACGGCCTGGAGCCATGCAGTGCGGAAACACGTGAGCTGTGGCAGTGGCTGGCGCAGCTCGATTACGAGCAGCCGGCGCCCTTTAGGGTGCGAGGCGGCGCGCTGATGGAGCTGGAAAAAATTCTCTTCAAGTTTATCTTCTTTCAGACGGATAAGCCGTTGAACAGCTTAAACTTTTTGAGTCAGCTGCAGCTGTGAAGCTGTGGCGGAGGCGCTTAATTGAAGAACGTAAAACGTAAACAAAAACGCTAAAGGATTGCAAAGTCTTTAGCGTTTTTTTGCATGCAAAAAGTCCGCTCACATGGAGCGGACGGAGTAAAGGCTATCTTGGATATTTACGCAAATGCTTCGTTTGAAGCAAAATGTGGGAGAATTTTTACGTCAGAGAAGTTGTATCCTTATCTTCAACCTTCAAAAAGATTTTGTTGACGTATTGTTCACAGTCACAGGAAAACCAATGATTTTCCAAAGGAAGGATATAAATATTGCCGACAGGCTCTAAATCATTAGTCTGCAGAAAGTGTTCTATACGCTGCGAAAGCTTTCCTGCGTTGTCGCAGAAGGTGCCGGAAAAAATGATTTCCAGATAAAGACCTGCGGGCAGCGTCATCTTAATGGACTGTCTGTGCTTGGTGGCGCTGGTGACGCAGGAAAAATATGCCTGTGAATGCTGAAATTCATGCGTCTTAAAAAAGCTCTCCTGATCTAAAACCCAACCGGCATGATTAGGCAGTGCTCCCTTGTGATGTGCGCGTCTTTGGCCGTGGCGGGCAAATTTGGTAATACGGCTTTTACCGTCGTCGCTTTCCGCAAGCGGTGTGAGGCGTAGCAGACGGTCATTTTGCCAGCTGAGCGTCAGGTGACGGCAGGGGTTAAGCTCCTTGACGTGCATATCATCCTTGATGCGCTCGATGGTGTCGCAGATTTCCTGATTACTGCGAATGATTGCCTGACATTCCGCTGTTTTATCCTGCAGCAGCTGCAGAAAATGCTCCTTGCTGCGGTCCTCCAGATATTTTTTGATATTGGCGATGCTGATATCCAGCGCACGCAGGTTGACGATTATCTCCAAATCAAGAAATTGCTGGATAGAATAATTGCGGTAACCGTTTTCACTGACAAAGTCCGGTGAAAGCAGGTTAACCTTGTCGTAGTAGAGCAATGACTGCTTGGATATATTAAAAATTGCTGCCAGCTCGCCAGCAGTAAAGTACTTTCGCTTGTCTTTATTAATCATAATTGTTCCTCATAAGCTTGACTATAATACTAGTATATAGTTTAATATTAAAAGGAGTAATATCACTTCTTTTTATCTAGTAAATTATATCATATTTTTCTTGCTAGTTGAATAGAAGTTTTTGAGTATAGGATGGAGGTCAATGTCTAATGAAAAAAATTGCGATTTATGGTAAGGGCGGTATCGGTAAGTCCACAACAACATCAAATCTGTCGGCTGCATTCAGCGAGGAAGGTCTTAAGGTTTGTCAGATCGGCTGCGATCCGAAAAATGATTCCACCAGACTTTTGCTGGGACGCATCTGCAGTCAGACTGTGTTGGATATGGTGCGCGATAATGATGAGGTTGCGGCAGAAGATATTGTCCATACAGGCTATAACGGCATCAAATGCGTAGAGGCCGGCGGTCCTGAGCCGGGCGTAGGCTGTGCTGGCCGCGGCATCATCGTAGCGCTGGAAAAGTTGCGTTCGCTGGAGGTGCTGACGGACGAGGACCTTATTATGTACGACGTTTTAGGTGACGTAGTTTGCGGCGGTTTTGCCGTGCCAATTCGCGAGGGCTATGCAACCGATATATATATTGTTTCTTCCGGCGAGCTGATGAGCTTGTACGCTGCCAACAACATCGCTAAGGGTGTTAAGCGTTTTGCTATGCGCGGCGGTGTGCGTTTGGGAGGCATCATCGGCAATGGCCGTAATACACCTAACGAGCAGGAGCTGCTGCAGGAGTTTGCCAAACGCCTGCACACCCAGCTGATTGCCTTTATTCCGCGTGACGTTATTGTCAATAAGGCGGAAAACAATCGCCAGACTGTGCTGCAATATGCACCGGAAAGTGCTCAGGCTGAGGTTTACCGCAAGCTGGCCCACGATATCTGGCATAATGAAAACATGGCTATTCCTACGCCGATGAGCTTTGAAGAGCTTGAAAAGCTGGTGGCCGAATATGGCAATTAAAACCAGACGCTTTTACAGCGCACGCAAAAGCTGCAGCTGCAGCATGCCCGGCGTGTGGCGCGCTGTTGCCTATATGGACGGCGCTGTAGTAGTTTTTCACAGCCCGCGTGCCTGTGCTCATGTAGCACGCACGATGGATATCAATTCCCAATACCGCACGCTTTCCGAGAATGAGCGCGAGCAATGGGGCTCCGTGCCGCTGCTCAGCAGCCAAATGCAGGAAAAGGACGCAATTTTCGGCGGTGTGGCGCGTTTGGAAAAATGCCTGCGCTTTGCTATTGAAACATATAAACCCAAATGCCTGATGATTGCCAATTCCTGCGTGGCCGGTGTTATCGGTGATGATGTGGAATCCGTGGCGCGTAAGGTGGAGGAGGAATATAATATTCCTATTCTTACTGTGGAATGCTGCGGTTTTTTGGGTGCGGAATATTATGACGGCTATTTTGAAATTACGCAGAAGCTGTTGGAGCGCTTCGTCAAGCCTTGCGCCAAGCAAAAGGACAGCGTACTGCTTTTAGGTGATAACGGCGGCCCGTGGGGCCATTATGCGAAAGAGGTTACGCGTATTCTGCAGGAGTTCGGCGTAGAGGTCATCGGTCAGTTCCCCGGCTATATGGCTATGGATGAGCTGGAAAAGGTGGCGGCTGCCGAATATGCTGTTGTGCTTGGCGGCCGCGGGCAGACGCACATCGGCCTGCGTAAGGTTGCAGAGCAACTGCAGGAAAAATACGGCACACATTATCTGGCCGATATTTATCCTGTCGGTTGGCAGGAAACGCAGGACTGGATTATCAGCATCGGACGTATGCTGGGGCGTGAGGCGCTGGCACAGCAGGTGCTGAAGCTGGAGCAGCAACGCTTAGATGAGCAGCTGCAGAATTTTCTGCCGGTAACGGAAGGTAAGAAAACAGTGCTGTGCATCGGCCGTATCCTGAGATATTTTCATCCTGGCAATATCCTGCAAACCATCAAGCTTTTGCGCCTGAATCTTACCGGCATTATTCTCTTGGATTCCTATGACGGTGATGAGCGCGAAGCGATGCTGAAGGTTGTGCAGGAAAACAGCTATGTGCCTGTATATACTACGGCGGAGGGCGAAAAGCTGGCAGCAGATGCGGACATCGTGCTGACGACGCATGAGCTGCAGAATAAGGAAGCACGCCAGATTTTCCTGCCGATGCTGCCGCAGGTTGCTGTTGCCGGTGAGGTCAAGATGATGCAGGGAATTTATCAGAGTCTGTGCAGCAGACTGAAGGGAGGCGTGCGCTATGTCTGAAAAGCAAGGCTGGGGCAATATCTGCGAGCGTGTGGATACCTGTGCGCTGACAGGTGCAGGTGCCTTTTTTGCTGCTATTGATAAGAGTGAGGTTTTGATTAACGGACCGTTGTGGTGTTATTTTTATGCTTTACGCCATCTGGAAAAGGCGCGCCCCGATATGTATACGCGCTTTTACGGCTCTCAGCCTGATAATAACGCTGTTATTTATGGCTCCGAGGAATATGTAACGCAGGAGCTGCAGCGTATGCTGGAGGATGGTCACAAGCCGTCGGTACTGCTTTTGGAAAGCAGCTGCTCGCTGAGCTTAATCGGTGATGACCTGGCAGGCATGGCGCGCAAGCTGCAGCTGCCGTTCCCCGTAGTTACACTGGACAGCGGCGGTATGGTCGGAGGCTTTGCCGAAGGCTACGCCAAGGTTGCCAAGAAGCTGTTTGCGCAGCTGTTGCCGCAGACTGCGACAGCAAAGCCCTTGGCAGTAAATGTTTTAGGACAATCGGAATTTTATCTGCAGGGTGCTGCCGATACGCAGGAATTAAAGCGCTTACTGCAGCTGGCAGGCTATGAGGTGCTTTGTACTCCCGGCTGCGAATGCACGCTGGAGGAGCTGCAGCGCTTGCCGGAGGCTTCGCTGAACATTGTTACGAATGCGGAGCTGGGTTTGCCGCTGGCTGAATATCTGCAGAAAAAATACGGCACGCCGTATATTTTTGCCGGCCTGCCTTACGGTGTGCAGGGAACGTTGCGCTGGCTGCAGCAGATAAATGCACAGCTGCCTGCTCCCGCTATGGATAAGGTGAAGGCAGAAGCTCAGGTACAGGATAATTACCTGCTGAGCCGTAATAATGAAGCGATTGCGCTTTGGGGCAGTATGTGGTTTGACAACGTGCTCGTAAGCGCGCCTGCTACACAGGCGCTGTGCCTCGCACAGACGCTGCGCACGGAATGGACTGACATCGGCAGGCTGACGGTCATCTGCCAGCAGCAGCTTAAAGACGCGCCTGCCTGCGACACTGCAGAGGCAATTTACACTGTAGGCGTGGATGATGCCGCCATCAGCGAATACTTTAAAACCTGTGATGATGTGCTGCTGCTGGCAAGCAGCAGCGAAAGCTCGGTTCTTTACCGCAGAAAGCAGTGCAGCTTTGATGCCTGCAATATCTGCTATCCTACGAATGACGAGGTGTTTATTAC
>CAKQHU010000084.1 GCA_934234275.1 uncultured Phascolarctobacterium sp. | reverse complement strand
AGGAGGCCAACAAAAAGCTCAACTTCAGCGCCAAAAAGACCATGATGCTGGCACAGCAGCTTTATGAAGGCGTATCCCTGGGCAAAACCTCCGTCGGCCTTATTACCTACATGAGAACTGACTCCGTGCGTCTGGCAGAGGTTGCTGTTGCCGAAATCCGCGACTATATCAAACAAAACTTCGGCAGCGAATTCTGCCCGGCGAAGGAAAACCATTACAGCACCAAAAAGAACGCTCAGGACGCGCATGAGGCAATTCGTCCGACCAGCGTCATGCGTACCCCGGCCGAGATGCAGGAGTACCTCACCAATGACCAGCTGAAGCTGTATACGCTCATCTGGAACCGCGTTGTTGCCAGCCAGATGACGGACGCTGTTTATGACGTTACCACCCTGACGATTGATGCCGCCGACTACCAGCTGCGCGCAACAGGCTCCGTACTGAAATTCCCGGGCTTCTTGCAGCTGCACAGCAAATATGACGATAAAGAAAAGGACTCCAAGGTTCCTTACGTCGAACCCGGCAGCAAGCTGCTGCTTTACAAGCTCATGCCGGCAGAGCAGCACTTCACTGAGCCGCCCGCTCACTTCACCGAAGCAACGCTCATCAAGGAGCTGGAGGAGAAGGGCATCGGCCGCCCCAGCACCTTTGCACCTACCATCGTTACACTGCTTACCCGCGGTTACGTTGTCAAAGAAGCCAAAAAGCTGCTCGTTACCGAGCTTGGCATCATGACTGTAGATATGCTCACCGAATATTTCAAGGGACTCATCAACATCGGCTTCACCGCCCAGATGGAGGAAAAGCTGGATGAGGTTGCCGAGAAGAAGCACACCAAGGACGAAGTCCTCAGCGAATTCTACGGTCCCTTCAAAAAGGATCTGGACCACGCAGGCGTAGCCATTCCTATCGTCGAAATCCCGCTCGAGGTATCCGACGTTCCCTGCGACAAGTGCAACGACGGCACCATGATGGTTATCCGCGAGGGACGCTTCGGCAAGTTCCTGGCTTGCCCCAACTTCCCTAAATGCCGCAATACCAAGCCTATCCTGCACCCGATTGGTGTAAAATGTCCTAAGTGCGGCGCCGATATTCTTGAACGCAAGAGCAAAACCGGCAAGGTATTCTACGGCTGCGAAAGATATCCCGAGTGCGATTACACCACCTGGGATAAGCCGCTTAACGAGGAATGCCCGGAATGTAAGCATATGATGGTAGAGCACGTGGAACGCAACGGCAGCAAGCGCAAGTTCTGCAGCAACCCGGAATGCTCCAAGGCAAGACCGGTATATGCTTCCAAAACCGCTGCAGCAAAGACTACGGAAGCTAAAACAACCGCAACCAAGAAAACTACGGCGGCTAAAATGACTACCGCTAAGAAAACTGCTGCTACCAAAACTGCTGCGAAGAAAACTACTGCCGCAAAAAAGACTACAGCTACTAAAACAACTACCGCTAAAAAAACAACTGCAACGAAAAAAACTACTACAACTAAGAAAGGCAGCAACGAATAAATGACTATCTCTCCTGTACATGTAATCGGTGCGGGTCTGGCAGGCTGCGAAGCCGTTACCCAGCTCACGCGCCACGGTATCCCTGTAATCCTGCACGAAATGCGTCCCGTAAAAAGTGACGAAGCACATAAAACCGCATATTTTGCCGAGCTTGTCTGCAGCAATTCCCTGCGCGCAGGCAACATTGAAAACGCTGTCGGCCTGCTGAAGGAAGAAATGCGCCGTTTAGGCTCTCTCATCATGCAAAAGGCTGACGAGCATCAGGTGCCTGCCGGCGGCGCTCTGGCTGTTGACCGCGACGGCTTTGCCGCTGCCGTAACCGAGGCAGTTAAGGCTAATCCGCTCGTTACCGTCATCCACGAAGAAGTGACCGACCTTGAAAGCCTCGAAGGCACTGTCATCGTAGCTAGCGGACCGCTGACCAGTGACGCGCTTTTCGCCGATATCAAAAAGCTGCTGCAGGCTGAATACCTGCACTTCTTTGACGCGGCAGCACCTATTGTTACCGCCGATTCCCTGGACTATGACAAGGTTTACCGTGCCTCCCGCTACGACAAGGGCGGTGCCGACTACCTCAACTGCCCCTTCTATACGAAGGAAGAATACGTTGCCTTCTGGGAAGCTCTCTGCAATGCGGAAAGCGCTCCCGTTAAGGATTTTGAGCATGATGTATTTGAAGCCTGCATGCCTATCGAGGAAATGGCAGCAAGAGGCGAGGACACTATGCGCTTTGGCCCGCTGAAACCAGTAGGCCTCATTGACCCGCGCAACGGCAAGGAAGCATATGCAGTAGTTCAGCTGCGTCAGGATAACGCTGCAGCTTCCCTTTATAACCTGGTAGGCTTCCAGACACATCTCAAATGGCCGGAGCAACGACGTGTTTTCGGCATGATTCCCGGTCTGGAGAATGCAGAGTTCGTCCGCTTCGGCGTAATGCACAAAAACACCTATCTGAATTCGCCGCAGCTGCTGGATAAGCACTTCAACCTGCGCAGCAACAAGCGCTTCTACTTTGCCGGACAGATGACTGGCGTAGAAGGCTATGTTGAATCGGCAGCCTCCGGACTGATGGCCGGTTTAGCTGCTGCTAGAGCGGTACTGGAGCTGCCTGAAGTTGAATTCCCCGATGTAACCGCGCACGGAGCATTGGCCAATTACATCAGCAATCCGGCGATTGAAAACTTCCAGCCGATGAACATCAACTTCGGCCTTATTCCGCCGCTCACTGTACGCATCCGCAAAAAGAGAGAAAAGAACGCTCAGATTGCAGCACGCGCTTTAGAAGCGCTTGACGGCTTTCTGCCTGCGCTTAAAACTGAACAGGCGTAAATTTTTGCCTGTTTTCTCTGAAATATGCTGAAAACGCCAAAAATATTTTTAGAGAAAGACAATATGTGTCCTCCCACTATGGTAAAATTTGCTTATAGCCGGTGGCAAAACGTTTGCTTAAGAGAATGATTGTGCTATAATTAGTTTATAGAAAATTTTTCATCTAAGCCGCTTTGCAAAATTCATGGCAGGGAGGAACTAATAATGACAGATTTACGCATCGCAAAGGATCGTTTGCTCTATATGTATTCGCGCCTGGTAGACGGCAAAATGCTCTACAAGAAGGAGGAGGCCCAACGCTTCGGCTGCTCCTTACGCTCTATTCAGCGCGACATAGAAGACCTGCGGTCCTTTTTACATGAGCAGAACGAAGCATCAGGCCTGGTGCAGGATTTGGTCTACAACCAGAAGCTCGGCGCTTACCAGCTTGTACCGCCCTCACGCAATCTGCTGTCCAACGAGGAGGTTTTCGCCACGCTCAAAATACTGTTGGAGAGCAGGGCATTCACCAAAAAGGAGCTGTATCCGATTCTTGATAAGCTGATTGACTGCTGTATCCCTAAAACGGAGCAACAGCGCGTGAGCGAGCTTATAGGCAACGAAAAGCTGCTTTATGTAGAACCACAGCACAAAGATAAGTTTCTGAAGAAGATGTGGGAGATTAGCGGCGCTGTGCATGAGCATCTGGAGATAATCATTAACTACCGCCGCACCGACGGTGTGCTGGTGCAGCGCAGACTGCAGCCCGTAGGCATCATGTTCTCCGAATTTTACTTTTATCTGGCAGGCTTCATTGTGCCCAAGGAAAAGGAGGAGCTCAAATTCGAGATAGAAAACGATCCCTTCCCGACTATCTACCGCATCGACCGCATCAACAGCTTTACCGTCACCGAAACGCATTTTGCCGTCCCGTATTCCAAGCGCTTTGAGGAGGGTGAATTCCGCAAGCGCATCCAGTTTATGTACGGCGGTCATCTGCAACGCCTGCGCTTCCTGTTTAAAGGCGGCAGCTACGAGTACATCCTTGACCGCCTGCCTACCGCCAAGGTAGTAGAGGAGGGCGAAAACGGCACGCTTATCGAAGCGGAGGTTTTCGGCAAGGGCATTGATATCTGGCTGAAAAGTCAGGGCGAGCTGATTGAGGTTATTTCCAGACAGGAAATACCGGTAAACTAAGCACAAAATTCATTTTCGCAAAAAATATCTAAAAATTTCTCAAAAAATTTTTTAGGATAGCCAATCTCTGGCTATCCTATTTTTTATAATAAGATTATGCTAAGGCATAATGCAAAACAACACTGATTGCCGGCACATTTTTCAGGAATGTGCCTGCATTTACTTTGGCAAGCAGTATAAAGGCAGTCTTCGCACCTTTTTTTACATGAAGAAATGCCGGAAATACTGTAAGCTATAATCAGTAAGAAGTAGAGGAGTGGATGATATATGTATTGCGAAAAGTATGTAGAAATGGGCAGAAAAATACGTTATTACAGAATCATGCAGGAGCTGGGGCAGGGGATGCTCGCAGAGCAGATAGGCATTACTCCGCAGTATTTGAGCAAAATCGAGCACGGCAGCGCGCGCCCGAGTATGGACCTGGTATTCCGCATCGCCGACAAGCTGCAGGTGAAGGTGTCGCACCTGCTGGAGGCCTGCTGATAATAAATCCGGGCATGGATTTTTCCTCCTTTTTGTGGTACAATACCCATGTAATTGCTTCTGCTCGAGGCAATTAACAGCGTGACTGCCCCAGGGCAGCATACATGTAAGGAGGCAATTTAATATGAACGAGCAAAACAGCGTTTTAAACATCATTGGCAAGGTAAGCGGATTGTTATCCAAGTACATCGCCGTCGTGATTTTAATCACCTCTGCGATTGCTTTCACCCATCCGCAAAAATTCATGTGGATTCCACAGTATACCGCTCTCTTCCTGGGCACGGCAATGTTCGGCATGGGCCTGACCATCAAGCGCGAGGACTTCCAAATCGTCTTTTCCCGACCTAAGGAGGTTATTTCCGGCTGTATCCTGCAATACACTATTATGCCCCTGGCAGCCTACCTGTTGGCTGTAGTGATGAATCTTGATACTGATATCGCTCTGGGCGTTATCCTCGTAGGCTGCTGCCCCGGCGGTACTGCCAGCAACGTTATTGCCTACATCGCTAAGGGTGACGTTCCCTTATCCGTAGGCATGACCATCACTTCGACCTTGATTGCACCGCTGGTAACACCTGCGCTGGTGTACCTGCTGGCTGGCTCCTGGGTAGAGGTAAGCTTTATGGCTATGGTGCTTTCCGTAGTGAAGATTGTGCTGCTGCCTGTGCTTGCAGGTATCATCTTAAACAGCCTTTTCCACGAAACCATCGTCAAGCTGGGCGGTATTCTGCCGCTGGTTTCCGTTGTAGCGATTGTAACCATTATCGACGGTATCGTTGCTGTTAACGCTGCTAAGCTGATGAGCTGCGGTCTGATCGTAATGCTGGCTGTTGTCCTGCACAACGGCATTGGTATGGCTCTGGGCCTGGGCATGGCGCGTCTGATGAAGGTATCCTACGCTAAGGAAACATCTATCGCTATTGAGGTTGCAATGCAGAACAGTGGTCTGGCACTTGCACTGGCAACCGCAAACTTCGCCGCTAACCCGCTGGCTACACTTCCGGGCGCTATTTTCAGCGTATGGCATAACGTTTCCGGTTCTATTTTCGCCAGCTGCCGCATTAAAGAGGTAGAAGAAAAGCAAAAGCTGGAGCTGAAGGAGCACGCAATAGCAAAATAAGCATAAACACTAAAGGCACTACTGTGAGCGCAGTAGTGCCTTAATTATTTGTATAGCGTAGGGCAGGGGAGCCTACATATTATTTTTTGCTTTTATTATCCAAACCGAAGAGCATTTCCATAGGCTGCTCCGGCGCTTCCTTAACCGTTGCGCCTGTGCTGAAGCCCGGCATTTCCGCCTTGGTCAGCTCAATTTTGCCGTATTGGCGCTCGTAATCATCAATAACCCATTTCAAAATCTGTTCGATTTCCTTATTGACCGAACGGCCATTTATCTTTGCCAAATGCTTCATCTTATTCATAATAATAGGATGAATGCGCAGTGTAAAGCGTGCTTCTTCCATGAATACTCCCTCCAGATTCTGACTATTCTACTAATTATTATAGGCAAGAACAGCGCTTTTGGCAAGGAGATAATCTTTTTTAGCAACAGCTAACTGTTTTTACAAGAATTTCAGACAATAGATATGCAAATATGTTATAATAAATACCATAGTGTAAATTTTTAGGAGGCAACAATGACTTTAGCAATAAATGCCGTATACCACGGCTTTAA
>CAKQHU010000083.1 GCA_934234275.1 uncultured Phascolarctobacterium sp. | reverse complement strand
TGGATGTGGCTGGCTGCCTTCTTCGGTATGGCAACCAAATATGCGGAATGCCTGCTGGCTGTAAAATATCGTACTGTCGATGCTAACGGCAACATCTCCGGCGGTCCGATGTATTACATTCAAAACGGCCTCGGCAAGCAATATAAACCCTTGGCTATGATGTTCTGTGTTTTCGGTATCATGTGCGCATACTTCGGCGTAGGTACTTTTGCTCAGGTAAACTCCATCGTTGAGATTACCAAAATTTCTGCAGGAATCCCGGTTCTCTATACCGGCATTGCGCTGACAATTCTTGTTGCTGCCGTAACCATCGGCGGTCTGCAATCTATCTCTACCGTTTCTTCTAAGGTTGTTCCCGGTATGGCAGTAATTTACTTCTTTACTACCTTGGGCATTTTGGTTAGCTTCGCTGACCAGGTACCCGGCGCTATCGCACTGGTTATTGAAAGTGCCTTTACTACTACTGCCGCGCAGGGCGGTTTCCTTGGTGCAACTGTTATGCTGGCGATGCGTAATGGCGTTGCCCGCGGCGTATTTTCCAACGAATCCGGCTTAGGCTCTGCTCCTATCGTAGCAGCTGCTGCCAAAACTCATTGGCCTGCTGAACAAGGTCTGGTTTCCATGACCGGTACCTTTATCGATACTATTATCATCTGCACCATGACAGGTTTGTCCTTGATTGTTACCGGCGTTTGGAACGGTGAACTCAACGGTGCTGCAATGACTAATGCAGCCTTCACCTCCGCATTCCCTGCTTTCGGCAGCTGGTTGTTGCTGGTTGGCTTGGTACTCTTCGCTTTCACTACTATCCTCGGTTGGAACTACTACGGCGAACGTTGTGTAGAATACCTGATGGGTGTTAAAGCAATCCTGCCGTACCGCATCGGCTTCATCATTCTTGTTGCCTGCGGCCCGTTCCTGAAACTGGAAGAAATCTGGGTTATGTCCGATATCGTTAACGGTCTGATGGCTCTGCCTAACTTGATTGCTCTGGTTGCTCTTTCCGGTGTAGTTGTTGCTGAAACTAAAGCATATCAACAACATCTCAAGGAAGAGGCTGAACTGGTTCCGGCAAAATTAGCCGAAGAAACCAATCACTAAGTTATCCCTTTTAATTTAATATAGTGCGGCGGCACTGTGAGACTCTCCCCAGAGTTCCCACAGTGCCGCTTGCCTTTGCGCTTGCGCAAAAGTTTGCGGTATGCTAAACTAGCCTTAGAGAGATTACTTACAATCTTTTAAATCAAATGTATCAGTAACCAACTACGTGTATATTTTTTCGCTGTGCCGGTTGGTTTGTCGGTAGATGAAAGGAAGTGCGCAATGAGCATTATCGGTAATATTATCTGGTTTTTATTTGGCGGTATTTTGGCAGGCATTATCTGGTATCTGGTAGGCCTGTTATGGTGCCTGACGATTATCGGTATTCCGGTAGGACTGCAGTGCTTTAAGCTGGGACGCTTGAGCTTCTTTCCCTTTGGCAAGGATGTAGCCTTGAGCGGTGAAACAACCTCGTTGCTGCTAAATATTTTTTGGCTGATTTTCGGCGGTATCGAGCTGGCAATTACGCATGCAGTTTTTGCTGTGATTTTGTGCTGCACGATTATCGGCATTCCCTTCGGCATGCAGCATTTTAAGCTGGCTAAGCTGGCACTGCTGCCGTTTGGAGCACAGATTACGGATAAATAAGCGTTAAACTTGAATGCAAGAGCAGTTCATACAGGAATTTTATTCACGATTTCTTCAAAACTTTGCCCTTGCTATGTCACAGCAATATAGTATACTATGAGTGTAGCAAGAAGTTGCTACACCCTTCCCATCAAATTCATCATAAACAGCTTTCCTAAGAGAAACAGCCTGCAATATCCCCTGCAGGCTGTTTTCTCGTTTTATCGGCAAGACTGCCGCTTTTTATTAGAAATCTGCAGTAGTCTTATTTTTTACTGGAAAATGCTTTCTGATATTGCTAAAATAAAGATTATATAGTTAGTTATAATGGGGGGACTGAAAATGATCTTTTTGGCAATGATTCTGTTAGGCTGTCTGCTTGGCTTTGCCGGTGCAGGTGGTGCAGGCTTAACGATTACACTGCTTTCTGTAGGCTTTGGTGTGCCTATTCATACTGCGCTTGGCGTTGCGTTGGCGGCCATGTCATTTACGATGCTTTCCGGTGCCGTAAGCCATTTTCGTGAAGGTGATGTACTGCTGCACCTTGGGCTGACAACCGGCGGTGCCGGTATGCTGGGAGCTTTTGCCGGAGCACGTATTTCTGATGCCTTGCCGGGAGATATTTTATCAAAAATGACAGCAGCTCTGATGCTTGCTTCATCGGTATTGCTTTACTTTATTCTTTTCCGTAAGGATATGCTGGACAGCTTTGTGGCAAAGCATGCATCGAAAGCAGAGGGGGCAAGCTTTTATGCACATGCGCTGACAATCGGTGTAGTTACCGGCTTTTTGAGCGGAGCCTTCGGTATCGGCGCGACAGCTTTTATTCAGATAAGCCTGATGCTGTTTTTCGGTGTATCGCTTTATCATGCCATCGGTACAACGATGTTGGTTATTTTGCCGATTTCTGTTTCCGGCGGTTTAGGATATTTAGTCAATGGTCACCTTGATTTTTATATTTTTCTTCAGACCTTGGGTGGTTTGACTATCGGCGCATATTTAGGTGCCAAACTTACACGTCTGGCGTCGCGCAATGCTTTGCGTTATATTGTTCTCAGTATGCCGACAATAGGCGGACTCATGCTTCTATTTAAGTAAAAAATAAGCCGTAAACGTGCTTTAGCGTTTATGGTTTACTTTTTTAACATTATGGTTAACCTTGCAATAAAAGAAGGTTGACTAATCTTTTTATCACGTATATAATTATTAAGTACACGAATTTATGATGGAGGCACTGTTGTGATTAGTATAAAGAATTTGAAGCATTACTATACAGATGCTGATGGCAACGAGGTAAGGGCACTGGACGGCGTAAGCCTGGAGATTAAGCAGGGCGAATTTGTTGCTGTTATCGGCGCTAACGGCAGCGGTAAATCTACGCTGGCACGTCATTTGAACGCTTTGCTGTTGCCAACGGATGGCACTGTGCTGGTAGATGGCATGGATACTGAAGATGAAAATAAAATGTGGGATATCCGCCAGAAGGTGGGCATGGTGTTCCAAAATCCTGATAACCAGATAGTTGCTGCGATTGTAGAAGAGGACGTGGCCTTTGGTCCGGAAAATATCGGCGTACCTGGTCCGGAGATACCGCAGCGTGTGGCAGATTCTTTGGCTGCAGTAGGCATGACGGAATATGCCAAGCATGCACCGCATCTTTTGAGCGGCGGCCAGAAGCAGCGTGTGGCGATAGCAGGTATTCTGGCGCTGCAGCCAGAATGCATTGTGCTGGACGAGCCGACAGCGATGCTCGACCCGCAGGGACGCAAAGAAATTGTGGGCACTGTACGCAAGCTTAATGAAGAAAAAAAGATGACTATAGTTTATATTACGCATTACATGGTGGAAGCACTGGCTGCCGACCGCGTAGTTGTTATGGAAAAAGGTCATATCAGATTTATGGGTACTCCGCGTGAGGTTTTCAGCAGAGTGGATGAGCTGGAGGCTTTGGGCCTGGAGGCTCCGCTGGCGGCGAAGGTAGCCAGTGAGCTGCGCAAAAGCGGTGTAAAGCTGCCGCAGGATATTATTACAGATGAGGAGCTGGCGCAGGCATTATGTCAATAAAACTTTCTAATATATATCATACATATTCCAAGGGCACGCCGTTTGAACGCCTGGCGCTCAATGACGTGTCGCTGGAGATTTCCAAGGGCGAAATAGTTGCCATTATAGGACACACCGGCAGCGGCAAGTCTACCTTAGTACAGCATTTAAACGGCTTGCTGAAGCCGGATAAGGGCAGCGCAAGCATTGATGACATTGATATTACTGCCAAGGGTGTGGAGGCCAAGACTGCACGCCAGCAGGTTGGCATGGTATTTCAGTATCCCGAGCATCAGCTGTTTGCGGAAACTGTTTTCGAGGATATCGCCTTCGGGCCGCGTAATAAAGGTTTTGCTGAGGACGAGGTAGAAAAGCAGGTGCGTGAGGCTATGGCCTTCGTCGGCCTGGATTATGATACCTATGCGCAGCGCTCTCCGTTTCAGCTGAGCGGTGGACAGATGCGCCGTGTAGCTATTGCCGGCGTAGTTGCGATGAACCCGGATTATCTGGTATTGGACGAGCCTTCCGCAGGCCTGGATCCGCGCAGCCGTAATGCAGTATTCAGGGAAATCATGTCGCTGCACAAGAGCCGCGGTATTGCCATTGTTTTGGTAACGCACAGCATGGAAGAGGCAGTAAAATATGCTGACCGTCTGCTGGTTATCAACGCGGGCAAGGTGCTGTTTGACGGCACTCCCGCAGATATTTTCAAGCAGCATGCCGATGAGCTGGTCAAGGTTGGCGTAGATGTGCCGCAGGTTTACAAGCTGGCGGATTTGCTGCGTAAAAACGGCCTGGCAGTGAAAGAGAATATTAAAGACGATATGAGCCTGGTTAAGGCGATTAAGCAAGCAAAGGGGTGGAAATAATGCTGACAGATATAACCTTAGGACAATATTTCCCCGGTAACTCCTTTATCCATAAGCTTGATCCGCGTACTAAGCTGTTGGCTACCTTGATTTATATCATTGCTATTTTCTTTGCGGTAACGCCGTTGGCCTATGGTATCCTGACCGCCTTTGCCGCTGTGGTGATTCTTATTTCGAGAGTACCATGGATGCTGGTCTTCAAATCTCTGAAGCCTATCTGGATTATCGTTATTCTGACGATGCTGATTCATATGTTTACCGCTCCCGGTGAGCATATTGTTTTTACCTGGAAGTTTTTGAGCGTAACTGCCGAAGGTATCGACATGGGCGTAAAGATGGCTGTACGCCTGATTCTGCTGCTGCTGTTTTCTTCGGTGCTGACCTTTACGACATCACCGATTGTATTGACTGACGGTATTGAAAATCTGCTGCGTCCGTTCAAAAAACTGGGCGTTCCGGCGCATGAGCTGGCCATGATGATGACTATTGCTTTACGTTTTATCCCAACATTATTGGATGAAACAGACCGCATTATGAAGGCACAGACCTCTCGCGGTGCTGATTTTGCCAGCGGCAATATCTTCCAGAGAATGAAAAATATGCTGCCTTTGCTGGTGCCGCTGTTTATCAGTGCCTTCCGCCGTGCCGACGAACTGGCTGTGGCTATGGAAGCACGCTGCTATCGCGGCGGTGAAGGACGTACACGCATGCATGAACTGGTATATGCCGGCCGCGATTATCTGGCCTTTGCTTTGATTATTATACTGGCGGTTGGCCTTGCAGTATTGCGCTGGGGGAACTTATGCGTACAATAAAGCTGGTTGTAGCCTATGACGGCAGTGCCTATCACGGCTTTCAGAAGCAGAAAAACGTGCAGACGGTGCAAAATGTTTTGGAAGAAGCATTGGCCATGCTGTGCGGTGAGCCTGTGGTAACCGCAGGCAGCGGGCGCACGGATGCCGGGGTACATGCTTTGGCGCAGACGGTGACCTTTACTACGAACGGACGCATTCCCTGTGCTAATCTGGTGCGTGCGGCGGCAAGCCTGCTGCCGGAGGATATCGTGGTTGTGAGCGCAGAGGAGATGCCGGAGGGTTTCCATGCGCGCTTCAGTGCACAGTGGAAAACGTATCATTACAAGTTGCTTGTCAATGAGCACGTAAATCCTTTTATGGTGCGTTACGCCTGGCAGCTGCGTCAGCAGCTTGATGTGAAGGCTATGAACAAGGCAGCGGAGCTGCTGTTGGGAACACATGATTTCAGTGCCTTCCGCAGTAGCGGCAGTGTAGATACTTCGCCGATAAAAACCATTTATGCTGCCATGTGGCAGCAGCAGGGAGAAGAGATTCTTTTCCGCATCAGCGGTGACGGCTTTTTATATCACATGGTGCGCAACATAGTCTGGTCCCTGGTACAGGTGGGAATGGGCAAGCGTACGGTGCAGGATTTTGCCGCCGAGCTGACGGCACAGCGCTGTGAATTCCTGAACGAGCCTGCTCCGGCACAGGGGTTATACCTGGCGGAGGTCGGTTATCGGGAGTATCCGCAGCTTTAAGGGAAAAACTCTGGGAAAATGCTAAAATTTTAACAAAAATACTTGACTTAAACTCTTAAGTTGCGTATAATATATCTACGTGATTTTC
>CAKQHU010000082.1 GCA_934234275.1 uncultured Phascolarctobacterium sp. | reverse complement strand
AGCAGGCCGATACTGATCCAGGCCTGACCGAGGCCGAGAGCGTAGATAGATGTCGGCAAGCCCATGAGTACCCAGGCGCTCATATCAGAAGCACCGGCAGAAAGAGCGGTTACCCACGGTCCCATCTGACGGCCGCCGAGGAAGTAGGTCTTTTCACCACCCTGACGATTTTTATAGAAGAACCAGATACCGATTGACAGCATGAATAGCAGGTAGACGATGAAGACTACCATTTCCGTATAATTCACAAACACCCCTCCAAAATTTAAGAATAGATAACACTATTATACACTTAAAGTTTAGGCTACTGCAAGCAAATAATAAAAATAAAGTGCTTAATCTGCAACGGACAGTGTTTTGAGACTAATCCGAACACTGCTTGCTGCTGATTAAGCACCAAAAGTTTACCATGTAAAATATGTATAAACTGTAAAGAGAGTCAGAATAATGATTTCGCAAAGCAGAACAGGCTTAAGCGTTTTGAAAAAGTTGGCTTTAAAATAATCGACGGTGATAACAAGACACATATGCGTCGGCGTGAGCATCTGTCCGGCAATACCGAAGGCCATGGCAACACCGGCCAGGTTCAGGCTGCCTGTCTGCATAGCGGCGACAATTGGCATAACGATGGCCACGTGTCCTTGCGACATACCGGTAAGTACGCCGATGATGAAGCTGACGCAGGCAATGATAACAGGCACCGGCAGCGGAGAACTTTGGAAGGCTGTGACGATTTCCTGCAGCACGTGGGTGACGGTCAAGATCTGAATGAAGTAGAGTATGCAGAGCACATTGAGAAACATTTTGATGTCCAGCGCACCGATAACAACATCCTTGAGGCCAACCTCGCGCTTAGTAAAGCGCAGTACCAGAAACAGGCAGGCTGTGACCAGGCCCATGCCGGCGGAGGCGTTCAATCCGCAGAAAACTACCAGAATAAATGTAATGATGACAGGCGAGAGCGCCAGCCACAAATCCTGCGTACCTTGACTGTCATTGGCAATTGTTTCGGTACGGTTATTATCTGCTTTAATGGGGCGGATGAGGACAAACCAGCCGGCGGAGAATGCCAGGACGGTGAGCCAGGCCAGATGCAGAATAAATTCACTGTAGCTGACGCCGGCGATGTTGCAGGCCATAATCATACCGGGGATAATCGGACTGGAAAATTCAAAGATGTGACGGAACCAGAAGTTGATGGCTGCCTTGTGCTCCTGTTCGATAGGCAGATTTTTGCTGGCCTCCTCTACAATAGGAGCCGAAAAGCGCGCGCCGCCAAGTGACGGCAGCAGTCCTAGAAAGGCAGGCATCACGGCCAGGGTTACTTTGGCGCTGGAAAAGATGCGCTGCAGCGCCTGCACCATACCGGCCAGAGCACCGCTGGTGCGCAGCTCGATTTCCAGGCACATGACAAAATAGAGGGCAAAAAGAATATCATAGGTACGCGGCATTGTCAGTGTTTCGCGCAACGCCTGCACCAGATACGGCAGCTCGGGTGCTTTCATCAGCCAGATAAAAATACCGCTGGTGAGCATACAGGGGCCTATGGGAATGTGACGCCGCAGCATGAGGATGATCATGAGCATGGCGATTGTAAGCAGAAGAAATATATTCATAAACAGTTTTTCCTTTCGGTTGCTTGATTGTTGGCAAGTACCAAGTAATTGCTGATGATGTTTATTTATTATACACCCTGCCACAAAAAAATCATAATAAAACTGTAAAAAATCTTAGTATGGGATGCAAATAATGCTATAATGTAAGCAGAGATACAGAAACGGAGGTCGGGTTATGCAGATAGAAAGATTAAGACTGAAGAATTTCCGTTGTTACGATGAGCTTGATATTGATTTTGAACCTAAGCTGACGGTTATTGTAGGTGAAAACGGCAAGGGCAAAACGGCAATTTTTGATGCGCTGGCAATTGGCCTGGAGCCTTATCTGCGTAGCTTTGATGCCAGTGGCAGGCAGCTTACGCCGAAGGATGTGCGGCGTGTGCCTGTTTATAAAAAGGATATGCGTCATATTGAAGGTATGGAGTGTCATTATCCGGTAGAAATTAAGCTGGAGGGTGAGGTGTACGGTAAAAAGCTCACCTGTACCCGCCGTCTGCTGGAGGGTAATGTGCCCGAGGATGATGCGGATGAGCTGTGCGAGCGTGGCTGCGCACTGGCGCATGACGCACAGGAGAACGGCAACAAGCTGCTGCCGGTGCTGGCTTATTACGGTACCCAGCGCATTTGGGTAGACAGCAAGCTGATGACGAATTTTCATAAATCGCTGACGGAACGCAGGGTAGGCTACGAGGAATGCCTGGAGCCGTCATCGTCCTACAGCACCTTCGGCAAATGGTTTGAGTACGTTACCAAGTGTGCGCAGTCAGAGCAGCAGTACAGCGTCGAGGTGAAGCGCAATGTTATGCTGAAGAATGCGATTCAGAACGCTGTCGACGTGTGCCTGGAAAGTACAGGCCTGCGTGATTTGTATTATAATTACCGCCTGAAATGCTTTGTTGTCAGCCATCCCGATATGGGCGAGATGGTAGTAGATGAATTGAGCGACGGCTTCCGCAGTATTATCAGTATGGTGGCTGACCTGGCATATCGCATGGCGCGTCTGAATCCGCAGCTGCGTGAAGAAGCAGTAACCAGGACACCGGGCCTTGTATTGATTGATGAGGTGGAAATGCATCTGCATCCGCTGTGGCAGCAGACGGTGCTGCTTGATTTGCAGAAAACCTTCCCGATGGTGCAGTTTGTTGTGACTACGCATAGTGCGCAGGTGCTTAGCAGCGTGCCGGCTGAGAGCATCCGCGTATTGGCCTGGGGCAAGCAGTTCGAAGGCGTGCGCCACGTAGATTTTTCCTTAGGTGCCAACAGCTATCAGCTGCTGCAGGATATCCAGAATGTGAGCCCACGTCCGCAATCTCTGCCGATTGTGCAGGATTTAAAGCGTTATCTGCAGCTGGTGAGCGAGGATGCCTGGGATACGCCGGAGGCGTTGGAGCTGCGCAAAAAACTGGATAAATGGTCTAAGGGCAAGGAGCCTGCTCTGCTGCGTGCGGATATGGATATCCGTATGCGTCAGTTCCGCAGGAGGCGCTCATGAAACGTGTTTATAAAAGCAAGGAAGAACCGGAGCTGCTGAAGCAGTACCGGCTGCATAATCCCGAGGAAACCTGGGAGCATTTCCGCCGTCGTTGCCGCAGGGGTTATAAACAGGTGCGGGAAGCAATTTTGCGCGACCAGCACGGCCTTTGCGCCTATTGTGAGGTAGGCATTAAGCTGGCGGAGGAGGAAGGCGAGGTTGACGACTTCCGCGTAGAACATTTTTATCCGAAAAATGCCACGCAGGAGCATGGGCACAACTATCATTTGGATTGGCGCAATCTGTTGGGCGTGTGCCACGGCGGCAGTCAGCCTTATGTGCCTGACCCCGAGTGGCGCTATTCCAGCCAGAAGCGTGACCGTAGCTGCGATGTGCCTAAGGGTGGGCGTGAAATTACAAACTATATCCTCAATCCGCTGAAGATTCCCGGCAAAATCCGTCTGTTCCGTTATGCGGAGCATAGCGGGCGGATGTATGTAGACGAAGATACCTGCCCCAAAGATTTGCAGGGTAAGGCGCGCAGCACTATCCGCGAGCTGAATCTGAATGCGCCGCGGCTGATGCGCATGCGCCGTGAGGTAATTCATACGTTGGAGGACCAGATCAGTGATGAGCTTAGCAAGGGCCGTGAGCTGGATGAAGTGTTGGAAATGCTGGCAACTATCTGTCTGGTGCCTGATTATAATGGTGTGACGCTGCCGTTCTTTTCTGTTATCCGTTGGTATCTGGGCGAGGCAGCGGAAGAAGTTATCCGTTCGAGCGGTGCTAAGCTGTAGCATTTAAATCCTGTCTGCGATGCAGGCAGGATTTTTTTAGTCCATGAAGAATAATATAAAATGGTTCTTGAAGCATGAAATTTTGATAAATACATTATAAAAAAGGAGAATAGAGAAATGCAAGTTACGAACAAGGCTTTTAAGGCCTACGATGTACGCGGCGTTTACCCCACAGAAGTTAACGAGGAAATGGCTTACCGTATGGGACGAATTTTTTCGGCAATGTTCGCTGCGGAAACTGTTGTTGTCGGACATGATATCCGCTTGAGCGGCAGAGCGTTGGTGGATGCACTGACAGAGGGATTGCGCCATGGCGGCACCAGGGTTATTGATATCGGTCAATGCGGTACGGAAATGATTTATTTTGCTACCGCTCATCTGAAAGCAGACGGCGGTATTATGGTTACTGCCAGCCATAATCCCAAGGAATACAACGGAATGAAGCTGGTGCGCCGCGATGCACGTCCTGTTTCCAGTGATACCGGTTTGAAGGAAATCGGCGAGATGGTTGCAACAACCAAGGAGTTCGCGCATAAGGTGGTAGCAGGCAAGACTATGGGTGCTGTAGAGCAGATGGATATTATGCCTGCCTATATCGAGCATCTGCTGACCTATGTTGATACAAGTGTGCTTAAGCCGATGAAAATTGTTGCTAACCCCGGCAATGGCGGTGCCGGTCCGATTCTGAAGGAGCTGGCGAAGCACCTGCCGTTTGAATTTATCACGCTGAACGAAACGCCTGACGGTACCTTCCCCAATGGTGTGCCTAACCCGCTGCTGCTGCCCAACCGTGAGGCTACAGCGAAGGTTATGCGCGAGAGCGGTGCGGATTTGGGTATTGCCTGGGATGGCGACTTCGACCGCTGCTTCCTCTTTGACGAGAAGGCAGATTTTATCGAGGGCTATTATATTGTCGGCCTGCTGGCGGAGGTTTTCCTGCACAAGGAGCCGGGTGCAAAGATTATGTTTGACCCGCGCCTTACCTGGAACACCGAAGCTATTTTGCAGCGTGACGGCGGTGTGCCTGTACGCTGCAAGAGCGGTCATGCCTTTATGAAGGAATGCATGCGCAACAATGACGTGCTGTACGGCGGCGAAATGAGCGCGCATCATTATTTCCGCGATTTCTCCTGCTGCGACAGCGGCATGATTCCCTGGCTGCTGGTAACTGAGCTGATGTGCCGCAGCGGCAAAAAGCTCAGCGAGCTGGTAGGCGAGCGCGTTGCTATGTATCCCTGCAGCGGCGAAATCAACCGCAAGGTGGCTGATTCCGCAGCAGTACTGGCGGAGCTCGGTAAAAAATATGCTGACGGCGAGCAGGATCACCTGGACGGTCTGAGCGTTGCCTATGACAACTGGCGCTTTAATGTGCGTGTATCCAATACGGAGCCTGTAATGCGCTTGAACGTAGAAACTAAGGGCGACAAGGAGCTGCTGGCGGCTAAGACTGCAGAGCTTCTGGAAGTTATCGGCGGCGAAGAAGCCTGATTTTAGATGCTTCCCGTAAAGCACCGCTGACTGAGTCACTACGATTTATAAATTAAGTATATACAAGGAGAAAAGATACAATGTTTAAACCTGTGCGTAAAGCTGTTATTCCGGCAGCAGGCCTGGGCACACGCTTTCTGCCTGCAACTAAAGCAACTCCGAAGGAGATGCTGCCGATTGTTGATAAACCGACCATCCAATATATTATCGAAGAAGCTCTTGCTTCCGGCATTGAGGATATCCTGATTATTACCGGCCGCAGCAAGCGTGCCATTGAAGACCATTTCGACCGCAGCATTGAGCTGGAGCTGAACTTGGAGGCCAGCGGCAAAACCAAGGAGCTGGAGCTGGTACGCAAAATCTCCGATATTCGCATTCACTATATCCGCCAAAAGGAACCGCGCGGACTTGGTCACGCTATTTTGTGCGCTAAGCATTTTGTTGGCGATGAGCCATTTGCCGTACTGTTGGGCGATGATGTTGTTGACAGCCGGGTGCCTGCACTGAAGCAGCTGATTGATGTTTACGATAAAACCGGTGCCAGTGTTTTAGGTGTGCAGGAGGTGCCGCAGGAGAAGGTTTCTGCTTATGGCATTGTTGCCGGTGAACCTACTGATGAAGCACGCACCTGCAAGGTAAACGATATGGTAGAAAAGCCTGCGGTAGAAGAAGCACCCTCTCGTCTGGCGGTTTTGGGCCGTTATGTAATTACACCGGAAATTTTCCCGATTCTGGAGCAAACTCAGCCTGGTCGTGGTAATGAAATCCAGCTTACCGATGCGCTTAAGGTATTGGCCAAGGAGCAGCCGATGTATGCTTATGACTTTGTAGGCCGTCGCTATGATGTGGGCGATAAGCAGGGCTTCCTGGAGGCAACCGTAGAAATGGCGCTGAAGCGTCCTGAGCTGCGTGACAAGTTCTTGACTTATCTGCAGGGAATCGTGGCAAAGGAGAGCAAATAATTAATGAATATCCTTGTTACCGGCGGAGCAGGTTATATTGGCTCCCATGTAGTGGAGGAGCTGCAAAAGAGCGGCTTTACTCCTATTGT
>CAKQHU010000081.1 GCA_934234275.1 uncultured Phascolarctobacterium sp. | reverse complement strand
GCTACAGCAACGATAGGAACCTGATAATGGCTCCAGTAAACTACAGGGTCAACGCCTGCGGTTTCGGCGGAGAGGATGGTTCCGGTATCACTGGGGCTCCAGTCGAAGCAGAGGGTGGTTGCTACAGCAGCGGTTGCGGACAGACGGCTTACGCCCAAACCTAACAGAATGGGGAACATGGTTACCATCAGCAGCATTGCCAGACCGGAGGCACTGTTGATGCACAGGCCGATGAGCATGCCGATAATCCAGGTGCCGCTCATTACCAGATAGGGAGATTTTAAAGCCATCAACGGTTTGATGGTTAAACGTACTAAAGAGCGGGAAGCGCCGATTTTATCCATGTATTTAGCAAAAGCGCCTACAGACATAATGTTCAGACCGAGCTTGCCGACATTAGAGCTGAAGGTTGCGCGGATAAATTCAAAGGCATCGAAAATTACGGAGCCTGTTGTAGCCTTAGCTCCTAAAATCTGGCTGTAACCCAGCATAGCAGCGATATACATCATGATAATACCGCCCATGAAGAGCACAGGCTGTGGCTTGTACTTTTTGTAAATCAAATAGCCAACCCAAAAAGTTATAATTGCAGAAATAACAATACCCAATTTTCATCATCCCTTTCTCTTATGAATTTATTTTACAAAAATTTAGGCAATTCCATTATAGCATAACTTTGTTGCATTAAGCAATAAAAAAACCTGCAATATTCCCCGCGAAGGGGACAGAATGCAGGTTTTTTTATTTAATTATTAATAAATGTCAATCTTCTAAAGACAAAACGCGTAAAACATGTTGGATATAAATAGCCTGAATAGCTTTGGAACGGCCAAGACCGCACAGATGGCCGGTTGTTTTGATGCCTAAAGCTTCAATCTGAGTTTTCCAGCTGTCTTCCTCGTCGCTGTACATATCATTGTTGGCGTGGTCGCCGGCAACAACCATCAGAGGATACATATGTACATGCTTGTATTTGCGCTCCTGCAGCTTTTCGAGAACCGCTTCAAAATTAGGAGTATCCTCTTCTTCTACTGTTCCTACAATAACAGGGAATTTCATAGAATCAAAGATTTCCTGCAGCTTAACGTAGGTGTAGCCATGTGCTTTATTGTTATTGCGCGGAGTGCCGTGGCCCATCAGAACTACGCCTTCGCCCGGCGCTAAGGGCGGAACCTGAACGGCAATGGCTGCTGCTGCCAGCTTATAGTCCTCTTCGTTAACGATAAGAGGCTGGCTGATAATAATCTTTTGGAATTTAGCGGTAAATTTATCCTTGAGGCTGAGAATCTTCTGTTCAAATTCTTCGCCGTGCAGCAGATGTGTCGGCTGCAGCACTACCTCTTCATAGCCTGCGTCAACCAGCTTTTGCAGCACTGTTTCCGTATCGTCGATTTTGATGCCGCGCTCAGCCAGACGTTTACGGATAATTACGGAGGTAAAGGCACGGTACTGGTCATAGGCAGGGAAGGCTGCAGCGAGTGCCTGCTCAATGCCGCCGATATCGTGGGTTCTGGTTTCGTCGAAGGTGGAGCCGAAGCTGATAACCACCAGAGCTTTTTTGCTATCCATATATAATATAGCACCTCTTCTTCCTAAATTAAATTATATTATATTATAAAAATACTCTCCGCCCAGATAAGCGGACGGAGAGTAAAAGGTGTGAAAGAAATGAATTACTTGTTCAGTAAATTATTTAGCTTCCAAAGCATCCCAAGATTCGTTTGCTCTTTCAACGAACAGTTTTTGTACTGCTGCGTTTTCGCCCAAACCATGGATGTAGGTGGAAACCTTGAAGCCTTCAGCTTCAAGTTGAGATTTAAAGGAATCAGGCTCGTCACCGGCCATATCGTTGTTAGCATGGTCACCTGCAACCATCATCAGCGGCATCAGAGTTACGTTCTTAATGCCTTTAGCTTTCAGTTGCGGAGTAACGGTGTCCAGATGCGGCCAGCCTTCTACGGAGAAGATGTAAGCGTTGGTGTAGCCAAGCTCATTCAGACGGTCTTGCATTACTGCATAGTAAGCGTTGGACGGATGCGGAGTACCATGAGCCATGATCAGAACAGCATCTTTTTTACCGATTTTCGGGAATTGGGTAGAAACTGCTTTCATGGTTTCGGTAATATCATCACGTTGGCCTTCCTGACCTTGCCAATACATCAGCGGAGTACCGAAGGTCATTTTCTTGAAGTCGTTTTTATGCAGGTTGAAAACTGCATCTTTGTATGCATATTCCATGCCTGGGATAATATCCAGGGAGGTCAGAGCAATACGGCTGTAGCCTTCAGCTTTCAGTTGAGCCAAAGCTTGTTCAGGTGTCGGGATGGTGATACCTTCATGAGCTTTGATGCGGTCAATAATAATATGAGATGTGAAAGCAGTAACTACTTTTACACCGGGATGAGCAGCTTTAATAGAATTTACGGTTGCTTCAATAGTTTTGGCACGGCTGTCTTTGAAAGTAGTACCGAAGCTCATAACTACGATAGCATCTTTGTCAGGCAGGTTTGCCAGAGCAGGATTTACATTGGTTTTAACGCCGATTTGGGATGCAATAAGCAGAGCCGGGGTAGCGTCTTTAACTTCGTCGTTCAGTTGGTATGCGGCATGGCTGGTAGCAGCAAAGCCTAAGAGGGCAGCGCAAGTCATAGATGCAACAGCAAATTTTTTCAGACTTTTCATTTTGATAGCACTCCTTTTGAATTCATAATCATCAAAAATAGTAGAAGGTTGTTTTATAAACCTTACTTCTCTGTATTATATCACTTATAGTTGAGATGTCAACAAAAATAATAAGAATTGCTATTATGAAGCTGTGATAAAAAAACAGACTGCTGTTATCAGCAGTCCGTTGCAGGATTATTTCCTGAAAATTTTTTTGAAGCAGTCTTTTAGGGAACGATTGAGCATACCGTCCGCCGGGTCGTTTTCGTATTCACGGTTACGGCTGTCGCTGAAGGAGGCCACAAGTGTGCCGTCGTTCATATCATAAAAGCTGTAAATCAGGCTTAGCTGCGCATAAGGATGAAAGCTTTCCGGTACCCAACGTTGGCGGACAACGTCCTCGGTCCAATAGTGACGTTTGCCGTCTTTATCATAGTAATAATGTCTTTCCTGAGTAGTGTAATCTTCAAAATGAGCGGGAACGGCAACTATACTGTAGCCGCAATGATTAACAGTAATGCGCATTTCCAAGTCTCGGGGCGCAAAGTCTTTGCGGCCGGTATTTTTATCATTGTGATATTCAGGCAGCGGCTTTTGCGTTTCGTCCGTAGCAATCAGCTTTTGTTTGCCTGCAGCCTGCAAAACAGCGGCGAGCACCCTGGTTTCGGCGTTTTCGTCCGATTTGAAGCTGCGCGAGGGTTCACCTTCAAGATTATCAATCTTGGTAATATAAATTTCTTTGACAGTACGCAGATAGTAATCAGGATGTTTATATGGCTGATTTGCGAAGCAGGAAACGCTGACGCAGAGCAACATAATGAATGTAAGCAGAAACAAGACTGATTTTTTCATAGCGGACCTCTCGAAAGCCTATAAAAAATTAATCTTTCAGCATGCCTTTGATGCCGGCAAAGGTTTCGGGGCTGATGATATGTTCGATGCGGCAGGCATCCTTTTCCGCAATTTCTTCGTCTACGCCCAAAACCTCGTTGATGAAACGGGTAAGGGTTACGTGACGGTCGTAGACGGCAGCGGCTTTTTTCTGACCGTCTTTGGTAAGCAGGATGCGTCCGTCCGGCTCCATAATAATATAGTTATCACGTTTAAGAATGCTCATAGCGCGGCTTACGCTGGCTTTTGTAAAATTCATTTCCTCCGCAATGTCGATAGAACGTACGCTGCCATTGCGTTTGGTAAGAACTAAGATAGTTTCCAAGTAATTTTCTCCGGATTCCAGCAGTGACATTTTTATAACCTCCATCAGTATCAGATGTAATATTTCAATTACTACTATTTTAACACATTTAATTCTTAACGTCACTAGCTGAGATAGTGTATAATAAAAAACAAACAAAATAGTCAGATGAGTAAGCTGTGGCTATCTAAAATAGATGATTAGACGGAAAGAGGTAGTGCTATGTTAAATTTTATGCAGGAAACGCTAAGCGTCTGGGAGCTTTTGCAACAGACAAAAAAGCCGATAGTGCTTTATGGAATGGGCAACGGAGCCGATAAAATTATCGACTGGTGCGAAGGAAACGGAGTGCAGGTGCAGGGCGTATTTGCCAGTGACGAGTTCGTCCGCGGGCAGCAGTTCCGCGGCTTTACGGTAGAACGTTATGATGCGCTGCGCGCGCGTCTGGGTAATGAGCTTCTGGTTGTTATCGCCTTTGCCAGCGAAAGACCGGAGGTGCTGGAGCGCTTTGCGCAGCTGGCTGCCGAGCAGGAGATGGTGGCGCCGCATCTGCCGCTTTTTGATGAGGAGGAAATTGTAAGCGCCGCCTGGCTGCAACGTTACGAAGAGCAGCTGACGCAGGTTTACGACAGACTGGCGGATGAACAGTCGCGCAGAGTTTTTGCAGATACGCTTAACTATAAGCTCAGCGGCAAGATAAGCTATCTTTTTGACTGCGAAACGCAGCGTGAGGAGGATATCAGGTCACTGCTTGCACCGACAGCCGAAGAGGTATATATGGATCTTGGTGCCTATAACGGTGATACCATACAGGAGCTGGGACGTCTTACTGACTGGCAATGGCGCGAGGTGCTGGCGGTAGAGCCGGACCGCCGTAACTGCCGCAAGCTGCGTCTGCTGGCAGATGAGCTGGCGGCGAAGGGACTTGCTGCCGAGGTACACGAGGCAGGCATCTGGAGCGAGCAGGGTGAGCTGGGCTTCAGCGACAGCGGCGGCAGACAGTCAACGTTTATTGGCGCGGAGAAGAAAACTGTGCCGGTGACGACGATTGATGCTGTAGCGGCGGGACGCCCGGTGACAATGATCAAGATGGATGTCGAGGGGGCGGAGGTGCAGGCTATTGCCGGCGGAAGGCAGACAATCGGCAAATGTAAGCCGAAGCTGTTTGTTGCAGCTTATCATTATGATGTTGATTTATTCCGCCTGCCGCTGCTTTTATGGGAGCTGGTGCCGGAGTATAAGATTTATTTGCGTAAGCATCCTTATGTCCCTGCATGGGAATTGAATTTTATTTGCATCGAAAAATAGTGGGACGATAAAAGTCCATATAGGACAAAAAACGTCAAATGTAATATAGTGGTGGAATGTCCGTTCAATAAGTGTCAAGGTGACACAAAAAGTTAAATCTTTGTAAAAATAATGTAAAGTGTAAGCAGGTAAAAAACGGCCTGCAGCGAATTTATCAAATATGGGTGTAGAATGGAACACGCTAAAATATAATTTTTAACGACGATGCAAAAAAAGGAGTGTATGTGAATGAAAAAATCTAAATGGATGCTTGGTGCAGCAGCAATGTTGGCTTTATCTGTAGCTTTGGCTGGCTGCGGCGGCGACAAAAAAGCAGACAATAAGGCTGCTGGCGTAAAAGGCAACTTGATGGTTTATACCTCTATTTATCCTGATATTATCGACAATATGTGCAAACCTAATGTTGCAAAAGCTTTCCCGGATATGAAGGTTAACTGGTTCCAAGGCGGTACCGAAAAAGTTATCACCAAGATTACCGGCGAAATCAAAGCTAAAAAAATTGCTGCAGACGTTCTGATGGTTGCGGATCCTTCCTACTATCTGAAACTGCAGGAGCAAGGCTTGCTGTTGCCTTATAAATCCAAAGAAGATGCTAACGTTATCAGCGAAAAAGACAAGGACGGCAACTGGTACGGTGTTCGTATCTCCAACATGATTATTGCTTATAACTCCAATAAGCTGAAAGCTGAAGAAGCTCCGAAAAACTGGACCGATCTGACCGATCCGAAATGGAAAGGCAAAATCGCTATGCCTAACCCGATGCTGTCCGGTACTGCTTATGTAGCAGTTGGCGCTCTGGCTGACAAATACGGCTGGGAATATTTCGATAAACTGAAAGCTAACGGCCTGCGCGTTGAAGAAGGCAACTCCGCTATTCAGAACAAGCTGCTGACCGGCGAATATGCAGCTGTAATGATTCTGGAAGAAAACATCCTGAAGCTGGCTAACACTAAGAAAGAGCCTCTGAAGA
Source organism: uncultured Phascolarctobacterium sp. (assembly GCA_934234275.1). Classification (GTDB taxonomy): domain Bacteria; phylum Bacillota; class Negativicutes; order Acidaminococcales; family Acidaminococcaceae; genus Phascolarctobacterium_A. The sequence continues at coordinate 310 of CAKQHU010000081.1, read as the reverse complement.
TTGTTTACCCGACCGACGGCGTAATCAACGTTCCTTCTCCGATTGCTATCTTCAAGGATACCAAGAATCCTGATGGTGCAAAGGCTTTGGTTGACTGGTGGCTGTCCAAAGAAGGTCAGGAAGCAGTTGTTAAGGGCTGGATGCACTCCGTTCGTGGCGACGTAAAAGCTCCTACCGGTGCTGAAGAAACCAAGAAAATTGTTGAGGGCAGAATTAAAGTTGACTGGCAGAAGCTGGCTAACAACAATGCTCAAATCAAAGAAGAATTCCGTAAGAGAGTTATGGATAAATAATGCGTTGCTAAGTTAAA
>CAKQHU010000080.1 GCA_934234275.1 uncultured Phascolarctobacterium sp. | reverse complement strand
GCGGATGCGCTTCGCTTAATAGCAATTCAGGCTGAGGGCGGCATGCGTGATGCGCTGAGCCTGTTGGACCAGTGCGGTGTCATGGCTAAGCGTGTTACGGTGGCAACCGTGCGCGAGGTCCTGGGCATCGTAGGGCGTGAAGCGCTGCACGAGCTGACGGGAGCAATAGGCCGCAGGCAGCTGCCGCAGGCGCTGGCTACGCTAAATCTGCTGCTGGAGCAGGGTAAGGATGTTAAGCAGGTGCTTACGGAGCTTATTGAATATCTGCGGGCACTGGTGCTTTATCTGGCAGTGCCTGACTATGAGGAAATTTATCTGACGGATACCAAAGAAGCGTTGGCAGAGCTGGCACCGTTGTTCGGACGTGATCGTCTGCTGGCGGCGGAGGAAAGGCTGCACAGCGCTATTCAGGAGCTGCGCGGTTCTATGCGTCCGCGTATTACTGCGGAGCTGTGCCTTTTGGATTTGTGCCGCGTTGAGGGCAGCACGATGGCTGCCTTGTCGGCAAGGATAGAACAGCTGGAGCGTCAGCTGGCAGGTGGTGTGATGCCTGTTTACCAACAGGCTCCGGTTAATGCTCAGCCTGCGCCTACAGCAGTGCAGCAGCCAGCTTCTGAGGAATATGCGGCAGTACAGCAGCCAATTGCACAGCAGGAACCTGCGGCAGCGCAGATGCAGGCAGCAAAACCTGCTCCGGCTAAGAAGCCGGCAGCCAAAGCGCAACCGCAGCCTGCTGCCGATACGCTGGCTGCGGCGGTGAACTCCGCTCCTAAGCCTAAAAGCGCTAAAGTGCAGCAGACAGAGGAATATGCCGGAGATTTTGCAGCCGGTGAGGATTTCTGGAAGCAGGCTCTGGAGATTATGAAGGCCGAAAAGAAGAATTCTATGGTATCCTGCGCTAAGAACGGCAGAGTCTTCAGCTTTGCCAACAACATTCTGCAGGTTGCCTTCAAGGCACCGTTCCTTGCGGACAGGATGAACAAGGATGACTATCGCAAAGCCTTCGAGGAGGTTCTGCTGCGTCTGGCAAGGCGTGAAATCAGGCTAGAGGCTGTTATCGAGGGCAAGGCCAAGCTGCCGCAGCCCCCTGTAAAGCAGCAGGAGGTGCAGCAATCGCCGGAAAGCGAAACGCAAAATCTGCAGGCAGCACAGCTGCCGGAAAACCTGCGCAAGGCATTTAATGCCTTAGGCGGCAGTGTAACGGATATATCAGACCAATGAAACCTAATTTGAGGCTTTGAAGCCTTGGCTTATGTTTCTGAGAATATATAATATCAATATATGTAAATATCAAGGAGGAATTTAATTATGTTTCCAGGTGGCATGGGTAATATGCAGGCAATGATGAAAAAGGTACAGAAAATGCAGGCTGATATGGCGAAAATGCAGGAGGATCTGAAAAGCCGTACTGTAGAAACGTCTGTCGGCGGCGGTGCCGTAACCGTTGTTGTCAGCGGTAAAAAAGAACTGAAATCCATCAAAATCAATCCGACCGCTGTAGATCCCGAGGATGTAGAAATGCTGGAGGATATGATTCTGACAGCTGTCAATGACGCTATGAAGCAAATTGATGAACTGACCGAAAAAGAAATGGCTAAGGTTACCGGCGGCATGAAGCTGCCTGGCATGTTCTAAGCTGATGGTAAGAATGATCAGGCCGCTGGCTAATTTATATGAGCAGCTCAGGCGTTTGCCGGGCATCGGCTCAAAAACAGCTATGCGACTGGCCTATCATGTGATTGACATGCCTGCGGAGGATGTGAAGCAGCTGGCGGCGGCCTTAAGCGGCGCCAAGGAGCAGATTCACTACTGCAGCCGCTGCTTTAATCTTACTGACAGCGATGTATGCGAGATTTGCCGTGACAGCTCACGCGACAGCTTTACTATCTGTGTAGTGGAGCAGCCGCAGGATATTGCGGCGATGGAGCGCAGTCATGGCTATCACGGACTTTATCATGTGCTGCACGGTGTGCTTTCGCCGCTCGACGGTATCGGTCCGGAAAAGCTGCGCATCAGAGAGCTTCTCTTACGCCTGCAGCAGGAATCAGTCAGTGAAATTATTATTGCGACCAACTCGGATGTAGAGGGCGAAGCGACTGCTACCTATCTGGCACAGCTGCTGAAGCCTGTAGGAATAACCGTCAGCCGTATTGCTCATGGTCTGCCGATGGGCGGCGATTTGGAGTATGCTGACGAAATAACCTTGTCTAAAGCGCTGGAAAACAGGCGCACAATGTAGAAAGGACCGGCGTTATTTAATATGGAACTTAATGCTATTTTGTCACCGCTTGGTGCCTTCGGACCGATGATTGGCGGCGTACTGCTGCTTTTGATAGTAGTAAAGCTGCTGTCGATGCCGTTTAAGCTGGTGTGGAATGGTCTCTGCGGCGCACTGCTGCTGTGGTTCATCAATCTGGTAGGCTCGTTGGCGGGCTTTACCATGAAGATTACGGTTATCAAGGCTTTGATTGCCGGCTTCTTTGGTGTTCCCGGTGCTCTTGCCGTAGTGCTGTATGAGCTTTTAGTTAAATAAGGTAATTTGATTTTGCCCCTGCACGTTGCTGCAGGGGTATTTTTATGCGTTTCGACGGGATAGTCGTAAATAATATTGTATACACGGCAATAATACTGTATACAATCGGACTTTTTAATGATAAGTTGCTATAATTGACTTAACAGTTTTTTTACTTAATTATCTGGGGGTTGTAAAAATGAACTTATCTACAAAAATTTTAATCGGCCTTGCGCTTGGTATTATTGCAGGCCTGGAGCTGGGTGCTGAAGGCGCCGGCTTCGCCAAGACCTGGATTGGTCCTCTGGGAACAATTTTCATGAACATGATCAAAATGGTTATCGTACCGCTGGTATTCTCCAGCCTGGTAATCGGTGTCACCAGCTTGGGTGATATCAAAAAGGTAGGCCGTATCGGTGTTAAAACCGTAGCGTACTATCTGGTAACCACTGCTTTTGCTATCGTTATCGGTTTGGCAATCGGTACCATCATGCAGCCTGGTGTTGGCCTGCATATGGCTGCTGATACCGCTAAGGTTGCTGCTAAGGCTGCACCGCCTATTTCCAAGGTTATCATTGACATTTTCCCGACTAACCCGTTGGAAGCTATGGTTAAAGCTAACATGCTGCAAATCATCGTTTTCTCTCTCTTCGTTGGCGCCGGTATTACTGTTGTCGGTGAAAAAGCTAACGCTTTGAAACACACCATCGATGGTCTGGCTGAGGTTTCCTACAAAATCGTCGGCATGATCATGGCTGTTGCTCCGATTGGTGTTTTCGGTTTGATTACTCCGGTAGTTGCATCTAACGGTCCTGCAGTTCTGCTACCGCTGCTGAAGGTTGTTATCGCTGTATATCTGGCTTGCCTCCTGCACGCCGTTATCGTTTACGGTTCTATGATTAAATTCCTGGCAGGCATGAGCTTCATCAAATTCATTAAGGGTATTGCTCCGGCATCCCTGATGGCTTTCAGCTCCTGCTCCTCCGGCGGTACTCTGCCGCTGACCATGAGCTGTGCTCAAAAAATGGGTGCTTCTAAAGAAGTTTCCAGCTTCGTTCTGCCGTTGGGCGCAACCATCAACATGGATGGTACTGCTGCTTACCAGGGTGTATGCGCACTGTTCATTGCTCAACTGTACGGCATTGACCTCACCGCTTCCCAATACATGACCATTATCGTTACCGGTACTCTGGCTTCTATCGGTACTGCAGGTGTTCCGGGCGCAGGCTTCATCATGTTGACCATGATTCTGACCAGCCTTGGTCTGCCGTTGGAAGGCTCTGCTCTTATCGCAGGTATCGACCGTATTCTGGATATGCCGCGTACCTCTGTTAACATCACTGGCGATGCTGCTGTAACTCTGCTGGTTGACAAGAGCGAAAAAAAGCATGCAGAAGCTGAAGCTCCTCTGTACTAATTAAAATCTGTCTTTCCCTTGGCGTCAGCTGCAGTAGCGGCTGGCGCTTTCCTTTTGCCGTAAACAATGTAAATAAAGCATTTTTTAAGGATTGTTACCTGAATTTTACAGCTTAGTTACATTTAGCGGCAGGAAAACACCTGTCTCACGCAGAAATCTATAAATACTATTTTCATTTGCTGGCGAAGGTGTTAAAATAAGGTGTTATTATGAATGAGATGGAAAAATTACAGTATGTATTGTTTGAACGTCTGCATCGCCGTGCTCCCGGCATTGATAAGCTGGACCGCTTGTGGGATGCTGCCGTACTGCTGCCCTTAGTGCGTACTCCCGAAGGCATCAGTGTGCTGTTTGAGGAAAGGGCACATACGCTGCGCAGTCAGCCGGGTGAGGTGTGCTTCCCCGGCGGCAAGTACGAATGTGAGGATAACAGCTTTCGCAATACCGCAGTGCGCGAAACCTGCGAGGAGCTTGGCCTGAAGCCGGAGAATATCACCATCTGCGGTGAACTGGATTGTCTGGTAACGCATAACGGACCGATTATCCACCCCTTTGTTGGTCTGATTGATGATATCAGCAAGATTACGTACAGCAAGAGTGAGGTGGAGCGTATCTTTACTGTGCCGCTAAAGGTGCTTTTGGAGCAAAAGCCAAGGCGTGGCTCCGTGCAGCTGGCAGACCATCCGGGTGACGATTTCCCATTTGACCTTGTGCCGCAACGCAAGCGTGGCTGGCGCATGAACAAGTCCTATTATGTGTATTTTTACCTGTATGAGGATAAGGTTATCTGGGGCCTGACCGCACGCATGCTGTATGCTTTCCTGTACCGCAGCCGCAAGGAGCTGACGGAATATCTGGCAGAAGAAATTGATTGAGAGGTTATATAAGGATGAAAAGCATTCTCCAAACAAAAATTTTAATGATTGTAACGGCTATCTGTGTAGTAGGCTATATCGCCTTCGGTTATTTCTTTCCAGAAACGGGATTGGATAATCTTGCGCCGACAGACAGGCTGAATCTGAAAAAGAATATCGTTGTTATGGGCGTTGACGAACGCTCCGATGATGTAGGCCGCAGTGATACGCTTTTTGTCGTAATGTTCGACAGCAGTAATAAAAGCGCTTCTCTGCTTTCTGTACCGCGTGATACACGCGTACGCATTGAAGGGCACGGCTGGGACAAGATTAACCATGCCTACGCTTACGGCGGCCGTGAGCTGACACAGAAAACTGTAGAAGAGCTGTTGGGTATCAAAATCAACAATTACGTTATGGTTGATTTTAAAGGCTTTACCGGTCTTGTTGACGCTATTGGCGGCATTGATATCGATGTTGAAAAGGATATGTATTACCATGATACCTGGGACGGCTTTACCGTTGACCTGAAAAAGGGCCGTCAGCATCTGGACGGCAAAACAGCCATCCAATATGTACGCTTCCGTGATGAAGAGGGCGATATCGGCCGTATCCGCCGTCAGCAGCATTTCCTGATGGCAGTTTACGACAAGATTACCTCTGCCGATATGCTACTGCATATCCCCGGTCTGGCTAAGCAGCTGACCTCTATGGTGAAGACTGATATGCCTTTGGGCGATATGATGGATCTTGGCAGAGCACTGCATTCTATGGTTAAGGAAAAGGGCCTGTCTATGGCGATGGTTCCCGGTACTCCGAAGTATATCGACGGTGTCAGCTACTGGCTGCCGGATATTACCGACCTGCGTGAGCTGATGGTTAAGATGCAGGGTGCAACCATGACGGAGCACTACAAATCTGCAGCTGAGCTGATGGAGAAGGAATACAACAACGCTGTTGAAAAGGTAGAAAAGGGCGATGACAGCGAGGAAAATAAGGAAGCTGTCAAAGAGGAAAAAGAGTTGAAGGCTAAAAAGGAAGAAAAAGCCAAGGAAGAAGAAGCTAAGCAGTCTGGAAAATCTAAGAAAGCAGGCAAAGATCAAAAATCTGCCGCTTCCGAGGAAGCTTCCTCTGACAGCCGCGGAGTTGTGCGCCTTGTAAACTGCAGCGGCAGCAAGACTGCAGGTGCGGAGGCTGCTGCACGCTTGCGTAATGCCGGCTTTGAGGTTATCAGCGGCGGCAGCGGTGATGTAATTGCCAATACAGTTGTTATTTCTACAACTAACAACGGCGCTGTTGTCAATCGTCTTTCCAACGTTCCCTTTGCGCATCAGATGCGCATCAGCCGCGACGGTGCTGCCGACTGCGATGGTGTTGTTATGCTGGGCGCAGACTTCAAATAAGCTGTAAGCAACCGCAGGTGTGATACTGCGGACTTTGATAATCAATAATGAAATTGTCCGCGAATCGGAAGGCTTGCCGGAAGTTCGTGGACAATTTAGTCAGCTAACGTAAAAAAATTAACAAAAAACTCTTGCATTTTGTATACAAAGATGGTATACTAAGAGCATCAAAACAGCCCCTCATTTGGCCCTTCTTCGTAAGGGCTTTTTTTTTTGCCATTTTTAAAAATTTAGTATTTAATTTTGGAAATATTGTCAGTTAGCCATAGTCAATGTAGCAATAGTTTTCAGAATATGGTACAATATAATATAATATGGGAGAAGAACGGATATAACTTATAT
>CAKQHU010000079.1 GCA_934234275.1 uncultured Phascolarctobacterium sp. | reverse complement strand
ATACCGCCGGTTAAGATAACAAAGGTCATGCCAAAGGAAATTAAGGCATTGATAGAAACCTGACGCAGCAGGTTTTTCAGGTTGCTGGGATCGATAAAGCTGCTGTTAAGGCAGGAAATGACCACAAACAACACAATGAGTCCGATTATGGAACCGGATTTTTTTAAGATTGCTTTTACATCCATTATTTTTATTGCCCTCCCGTTGCAAGTGTCATGATTTTTTCCTGGTCTGCTTCATCGTGCATCAGCTCGCCGGCAATGCGGCCTTCGTGGACAACGACGATGCGGTCGCTCATGCCCAATACCTCCGGCAGCTCCGAAGAAACCATAATAATCGAAACGCCACTTGCAGTAAGCTCGTTCATCAGCTCATATATATCGCGTTTTGCACCTACGTCGATACCACGGGTAGGCTCATCCATAATAATGACCTCCGGGTGCATGCCAACCCATTTGGCAATAACCACCTTCTGCTGGTTACCGCCGGACAATGCACCGGCCTCAAGGTCCAGACTGCTGGTCTTTACGCCCAGCTTCGCTGCCATTTTATCGGCAAAGTCATTAAGCACATTAAAATTGATGACACCGCTTTTGGCAAAGCTGTCAACACTCGGCAAAGCGATGTTGCGCAAAATGGAGAAGTCCAGAATCAGGCCCTCTGTTTTGCGGTTTTCGGTTACGAAGCCCAATCCTGCCTTAATAGCATCCTCAGGCTTAGTAATCTTCAAAGGCTCGCCCTTGAAAACCAGCTCGCCGCCTGCATGAGGATCAACGCCGAAAACGGCGCGCATGATTTCGGTACGGCCGCTGCCCATGAGGCCGGCAAAGCCCAAAATCTCGCCCTTGCGCAGGTTAAAGTTAATATCATGGAAAACTCCCGGCTGCTCAAAGTGCTTAACCTCCAGCAGCACCTCGCCCGGCTTATTGCGGCGGTCGGGATAAAATTCCGTAATGGAGCGTCCTACCATATCGCGGACAATCTGCTCCATGCTGTATTCCTTAACAGGCTTGGTAGCTACGGACACGCCGTCACGCATAACGGTAATCGTGTCGCAGTTTTGCGTAACCTCTTCCATACGGTGCGAAATATAAACCATTGCTACACCGCGTTTTTTCAGGGAGCGCATAACCTCAAAGAGCTTTTCTGTTTCTCTTTCGGTCAGTGCCGCCGTAGGCTCGTCCATAATAACAACCTTTGCGTCCAGCAGAAGGTTACGGACGATTTCCGTCATCTGCTGCTGTCCTACCGAGCATTCGCCGGCTTCCATATCCAGCGGCAGCTCAATTTCAATTTCACGGCATTTCTGCTCTGCCATAGCACGCATAGCCTTAAAATCCAAGATACCCATGCCGTTGGTTACGCTGTGCATCAAAAACAGGTTTTCCAGAATGCTCAGGTTCGGCCAGATATTCAGCTCCTGATGGATGAAGGCGATGCCGTAAGCTTCTGCCTCCAGAGGATTTTTGAAGCTGATTTCCTTGCCGTCGACAAAAATCTGTCCCTTATCCTGCTTGTGAATACCCGTCAGGATATTCATCAGTGTTGATTTGCCGGCACCGTTTTCACCCATCAGAGCGTGTACCTCGCCGCTTTTAAGCTTCAGGTCAACACCCTTGAGCACCTCATTAGAACCAAAGGCCTTATGGATATTTCTTAATTCAATCTCCATACTATTCGTTATTCCTACCTTACGCTAATTTTTAAAAGAAAACATTGCTGTGCAGAATCACATTGGCAAAAGGAGTAATTTCGCCGGTGCGGATAATGCATTTTGCATGCTTGGTTGCCTCCTTGAAGGCTTCGTGGTCTGCGTCGATAATCCACTGTTCTTCGGTGAAGAGCTGCTTCATAGCGCCGTAGACAGCAGGATTTCTGCCTTCCATTTCCGCTGCAATTTCTACCTTTTCGATAACCATATTCTTGGCTACTTCTTCAACAACCTCCAGGAAGGAGGGAGTTCCAGGCTTCAAAGCCAGGTCGATTTTCTGCACGCCTGCAGGCACAGGCAGACCGCAGTCACCGATAACGATAGTGTCGGTGTGGCCCAAATCAGCCAGCACCTTCGCAATAGAGCTGTTTAACATTCCACCCTTTTGCATTATTTAAGCATCTCCTCTACTTCATGTAAATAAGGCATACCGCCCTGCGCTCCCAGCTTTTGTACCGAAAGAGCTGCGGCAGCATTGGCAAAGCTGATGCTTTCCTGCATGGATTTGCCATTTGCACGGGCAACGGCAAAGGCACCGTTAAAGGTGTCGCCTGCACCCGTAGTGTCAACCGGCTTTACCTTAAAGCCGGGAACAGTAATAACCTGGCCCTTTTCCGCATAGGCAACACCCTTGCTGCCCAGCGTCATGATTACCTTGCCCTGGTTCTGGTCAAGGATATCCGCCTTGCCCTTACCGGCAAACAGTGTTGCTGCCTCATGCTCGTTGGGAGTCAGATAAGTAATCTTATCCAGCAGAGCCTGCGGCACCGGAGCAACAGGTGCGGGGTTCAGCAGCACAGGTACACCGTGCGCTGCGCATTTTTCAATGACATAGGCATTGGTAGCGGCAGGAATTTCGTGCTGCAGAAGCACCATGTCTGCCTTACTGATGTCCTCCCACGCTTCATCAATCAGCGCCGGGGATACCAGGTCATTGGCAGCCTTGATAACGATAATCGTGTTATCGTCCTCCGCTACGGTGATGTGTGCGGTACCGCTGTTTTCACCGGGCAGCACCTTCACATAGGTGGAATCAACGTTGTTTTCCTTTAAAGCCTTCAATACCAGCTGGCCGTACACATCATCACCGATGCAGCCAACCATCATAACATCTGCTCCCAGGCGCGCTGCAGCAACAGCCTGGTTGGCACCCTTGCCGCCGGGAGAAACGGTCAGGCGGTTGCCGAAAATAGTTTCTCCGGGATGCACCCAGCGGTCACATTCAACGGTGATATCAATATTACAGCTACCTACTACGACAATTTTTGACATATCTTCTACCTCCTGTCCTGAGGATTATTACGGCTTCGGACGTGCGCTGCTTTATGGCACGCCTGCTGCCGCCAGGATTTATATAATTTTTTGTAATAACAGTGCGTATTGCCCGTCAATCAGATTCGGCTGCAGCAAATCCTTAAGAAATGCTGCCTGCTTACGGCTGGTTTTGGGCATGGTCTGATGCCAATAGGTGATGGCAAGCTGCAGCAACCGCAGCAGCTCCTCTCTGGCGCTCTTGTCATCGGCAGTCATCTGCCAGAAAAAGCTGTACCATTGGCGGAAGATATCCGCATCATCCAGCATCGCCGAACGCGATACGTTGGCAGTAACGTCACGCAGATGACGTAAAAGCAGCTGCAGAAGCGCAGTCTGCCGCTCAGGCTGTGCCTTCGGCACACGCCGCAGCATTATGCGGTACAGAAGCGTCAGCTCCCTGTAAATTCTGCAGGCCTTGTCAAAGCCGTCCCAACGTGCATACACGACGAAATGCAGCTGCAGCTGCTGCAGGCTCCCCGCCCACTGTTGCAGGTCCTGCTGCTTTAAAAGCCAGCGCCCGGCCTCACGCAGCAGAAACGCGGTTTCCTCGCGCCAGCGCCTGCGTGCCATACGCGCCGCCAGACTGAGCCATTCGCCCATAAATTCCTGCAGCATCGCAGTATCGCCGGCATGCATCCGCAGCCAGCGCCGCACCAGCAGCGCGAGCATGGGACGCACCTCAGCCAAACGCCTGTCGCACACGGCAAACGTCAGCCGCAGCAGAACGCTGCCGCCCTGATGTGCCAGCTGCGGATTGACCAGCAGCTGCTCCAAGCGCGGCCTGCTTTCCTGCATCCAAGCCGCAAAAAGCTGCCGTTGCCGGTGGCGTAAGGCCACCAGCAGACAGCAGCTGATTGCTTGTAATGCTTCATTATCTGCTGCTTCAGCAATAATACCCGAAAAAGCTGTGCAGGCGTTTTGTTCTCTGCCGTCACGCAGAGCAATACATGTTTCTAAAATAAGTTCTGTTACCATATTCCTACAGGTTAATATCGCCTTCGTAGACGTCACCAGAAACAGGATCCACCGTTACCAGCAGGCCGTCGGCCAGCTTGGAGGTTGCTTTCTCCGCGCCTACGATAACAGGCAGGCCGCAGGTTACGGCAACAATAGCGGTGGAGGATGTCAGGCCGCCCTCTTCGGCGATAATCGCTGCTGCCTTGGCAGCAGCCTGCGGTACAAACTCATCGTTCAGCACATCAACTACAAGTATATCGCCGTTTTGGAGCTTGTCCTTGAAATCTGCTGCTGTTCTGCCTACGCAGATACGGCCGGTGACAGTCTTGCTGCCGATACCGGTACCGCTGAGAAGTTTGGTACCCACTGTAACCACCTTAATCAGATTTGTACTGCCCGGAGTACCGATAGGCACGCCGGCAGTTATAACAACAGATGCGCCGTCCTTGATTACGGAGTGATGCAAAGCACACTGCAAAGACAGCTCTATCATTTCATCAGTATTTGTGGAGTATGGCCCCAAAAGCGGCAGCACACCCCAATAAAGCTGCATCGCACGCACGCGCTCAGGCAAGCGTGATACAGCAACAACAGTACATTGAGGCTTATATTTGGCAATCATACGCGCCGTAAAGCCTGATTCGGTAATCGTAAGAATAGTATCTGCCTTTATTTCCTGAGAAATCTGCACGGTAGCATGGCTGATGGCATCGGTAGAATGGATGCGCTCGCTGATGCCCTTCTTCTGGAAGATATGCACATAATCAAGCGCGTTTTCCGTGCGAACGGCAATCTTGGCCATCGTCTGCACCGCCTCCAGCGGATATTTGCCGCTGGCAGTTTCGCCGCTCAGCATAATAACGTCGCTGCCGTCGAAAATAGAGTTGGCAACGTCGCTGGCTTCGGCACGGGTTGCACGATAGCTGTTAATCATGCTTTCCAGCATCTGCGTAGCCGTAATAACAGGCTTGCCCGCCTTATTGCAGCGCGCAATGATATCCTTCTGTACCAGCGGTACATCCTCGGTCGGAATCTCTACGCCCAGATCGCCTCTGGCAACCATAATGCCGTCGGATACGCCGATAATTTCATCGATATGCTGCACACCGGCCTCATTCTCGATTTTGGAAATAATCCCGATAGAAGAGCCTGCTTCCTCAAGCACCTTACGGATAGCGATAACATCATCGGCCTTCTGCACAAAAGATGCCGCAATATAATCCATATCATGCTCGACAGCAAACAGAATATCTGCCTTGTCCTGCTCCGACAAAAACGGCAACTTCAGCTCGATACCGGGGCAAGCCACACGCTTACGCGAGCTCAGCTCACCGCCGTTGACTACCTTGGTATAAATTCTGCAGCCGTCAATGCGTACAACCTTTAGGGAAAGCAGTCCGTCGGCCAGCAGAATATTGCTGCCGATTTCTACCTCCTGCGGCAGACCGGCATAATTAACGTGTGCCATATGGCGGTCGCCCAGGTATTCTTCAGTAGTCAGGCAGAAATCATCGCCCTCGTTCAGCTCGATTTTACTTTCGGCAAACATGCCCAGGCGCATTTCCGGGCCCTTGGTATCGGCAATCGTAGCGATTACCTTACCGGCCTCTTCTGCTGCTCGGCGCACCAGCTGCAGCCTTTTGCCATGATCCTCATGGTTGCCGTGCGAAAAGTTGAAGCGTGCCAAATCCATGCCGGCGAGCATCATCTTACGCAGCAGCTCTACATTGTCCGTGCTGGGACCTACTGTACAGATAATCTTCGTTTTCTTCATCAGGACTGCGCCTCCTCAGTACTGAAACTTATTCTCACACAAAACCTCATAGGCATCCTCTGCCTCCGAAACCGGCAGACAGATTTCATAAGCCTTGTTATGCTTGCCTCCGGCACTTTTCAGCTGTACCAAAAAGCCGTTTTCCGTCAGCATTTGCTTTATTTTTTTGGCTTGTTCCTCAGTGTGGGCAATATAAATTGTTTTCCACATACTAGAATGCCTCCTGTAAATCAGGTAATTGGATTATGCCTTGTAAGCTTTGATTTTTTCAATCAGCTTCGGCAGGATTACGTTTACATCACCTACGATACCATAATGAGCAACGGTGAAAATCGGTGCCTCTGCATCCTTGTTGATAGCGATGATGATATCGCTGTCCTTCATGCCGGACAGATGCTGGATTGCACCGCTGATGCCGCAGGCAAAGTAGATATGCGGAGTAACGGATTTGCCGGATTGGCCAACCTGTTGGGAGTGAGTCAGCCAGCCTTCGTCGATAGCGGCACGAGTGCCTGCTACTGCGGAATTTTCAAAGAGAGCAGCCAGCTGTTCCAACACGTCGAATTTTTCCTTGCTGCCAAAGCCACGGCCGCCTGCTGCGATCATATCAGCTTCATCGATCTTCACAGCATTTTCGCTGCTCAGAGCTTCTTTTTTAACCAGTTCAACACGGCTTACAGCGCCTGCTTCCGGAGTGAAGGCAATAACCTCACCGGTGCGGGTGTTGTCCAACTCAGCCGGTTTGAATACTTTAGGACGAACGGTACCCATTTGCGGACGGTTAACGTCGCAGATGATGGTAGCGCAGAT
>CAKQHU010000078.1 GCA_934234275.1 uncultured Phascolarctobacterium sp. | reverse complement strand
AGCACCTTTTCGGCAGCCACTGTGCTCAGGCGTTCATCCCACAGCACAACCTGCACCTTCGGGAACATGGTGCGTAGCTTTTCGGCCATTGCTTCACAGGCCTGCGCGCGTTCACCGATAGTACCGTTCATGTTTTTGGGATAGCCAACAACCAATGTATCTACCTCATGCTCGGCAATCAGCTCGGCAATACGGGCATAGTCGCGTTCCTCCGTAGTACGATGAATAGTTTCCACGCCGTTGGCAATCATGCCTAGCAAATCGCTCACGGCGATACCGATAGTTCTTGTTCCTACATCAAGGGACATTTTACGCATTAAGTCAATTTCTCCTTTTACTTGTTAATCTGCTGCAGATAATTTTTTACCAGCTCTTCAATCAGCTCATAGCGCTCGTGACGGCGCAGCTTGGTGCGTGCATCCTCAAAGCTGGTGATATAGGTGGGGTCACCGCTCAGCAGGTAGCCTGCCAGCTGGTCCACAGGATTATAGCCCTTCTTTTCCAGGGCAGCATATACTTCTTTTATAGTTTCGGCAACGTTCAGCTTTTCCGGCTCACGTTTGAACATCATAGTTTCTTGAGATACTTCAGACATACGAAACACTCCTTTCGTTTTTCGTAAATATATTGTAGCACATTTTGAGCGAAAAAGCTGTGTTTTTCTGGTTAATTTAACAGATAGACAGCAACAGCAATTTAATATTAAGCAAAAAGCATAGTTTGCGGCAAAAACGAAAGGCACATTACTCTTTACTCATAAAGGTGAGTAAGGCAATGTGCCTTCTTGCTTGCAATTACAGCTTCGCTACGACATCCTTATCAAAAACCTTCGCCAACAGCTCTTTGGCTCTGGCATCAACCTCATCATCAATATACCCCTGCACCTTCAGCAGCGCAAAGGTAATTGCCACCAGATCATCACTGTATCCCAGTACCGGCGTAATATCCGGCACAAAATCCAGGGGAGCGATTAAATACCCCAAAGCTCCCATAATCAACGCCTTTTCCTTCGCAGGAACCTCCGGCTTCTGCAGTACGCACCACAGCTGCACGACCTTGTACAGCAGCTCAATGCCGATGTGAGCACCATAGCGGCTGATTTTATGCAGCAAGCCTTCCTCGCTGTAGCTTCCGGAATACTTCTGCAGCTCGCCGTCATTGATTTTCTTTTTGTCAAAGTCTTTGTGTTCTGTCATTTTGCTCCACTCTTCTCCAAACCGTGGACGAATGCTTAGCGCATGTTGATGAATTGCAAATCAACGCCGAAATCGCCGGCCTTCAGCAGCTGGATAACAGCCTGCAGATCATCCTTTTTCGCACCGGCAACACGTACCTGGTCGTCCTGAATCTGAGCAGTTACCTTCAGCTTGGAAGCTTTGATAGCTGCCACGATTTTTTTGCCGTTCTCTTTGGAAATACCCTGTTGGATTTCCAGAGATTGGCGAACGGTGCCTTTGGCAGCGGGCTCAATCTTGCCCGGAACCAGGCAACGCAGAGGAATACCGCGTTTAGCCATTTTTTGGCGCAGCATATCTAAAATTGCGCCCAGCTTGTATTCGTCCTCAGCTGCAATTTTTACTTCCTTCTCGCCGAGCTCGATGGAAGCATTGCTGCCGCGGAAATCATAACGTTGGTCAATCTCTTTCTTAACCTGGTTGACAGCGTTATCCATTTCCTGCATATCAACTTGGGAAACAACGTCAAAGGAACTATCTTTTGCCATTATTATTATCCTCCTAAATGTAGCTAAAGTTTATCATGCCTAATTATATCAAAGAAAGCGCTTTAACGCCAGTAAAACTACCGGCAGCGGCAATTTTGCTTATTTGCCGGCATTCCTGCCGTGCATATAAGCATGCTCCTGGCTCAGCTCGCTCAAAAGCTGCAGACCGCTCCAGGTGCAGTTTGTGGGTGTCAGCATCGCCTTCAGCGCTACCTGACGCAGCTTGCCCTTTTTAACGGCAGCCAGCAGCCTGTCCAAATCCTGACGACTGAAGCCGCACATGAGCAGCATTTCCTCCTGCCCTTCGTCACCGCTGTAAGCCTCACTGACAGGCGCCACCTCGGACAAGCCTGCCAGATAGCCTACAGGCTGCAGCAGCTCCTCACGCGTCACGGCACGCAGCTGCGTGCGCAGCATCATGCAGATGAGCTTCAGTGCCTGCAGACGCTCAGGCGTAAAATTATAGGCCAAAATTATTTTTTGCATATGATTCTCCTATCTCAGGCAAACAAATCAATCTGGTTATTTTCCGGCAAATCGCCCAAAACGCCCATGTCTGCCAGCTTTTCGATAACACTCTTGTTGACACCGGAACGTTGGCGTAAATCCTCCTGAGAGATAAACGGCCGGTTGATGTCCCTCGCCGCAGCAATGCTCTTGGCAGCGTTTTCACCTACACCGCCCAAGGCAGCCAAAGGCGGACGCAGGCCGTTTTCCGTAACAAGGAATTTAATCGGGTCCGACTTATATAAATCCATCTTATCAAAGCTCAGACCGCGCTCCAGCATCTCATTTACCAGCTCCAGATATGTGACTGTCGTTTTATCCAAAGGCGAAGCCTTGAAGCCCTGCTGGTAAACATTCTTGATGAAATTCTTTACATAGCTCTTGCCCTTGGAAACATGGGTGTAGTCAAAATCCTTGGCACGCACCGTAAAGTACGCCGCATAAAATTCTTTCGGATAATGCACCTTGCAATAGGCAATACGGTAAGCCATAAGAACGTACGCAACAGCGTGCGCCTTCGGGAACAGATACTGTACCTTTTCGCACGACTTGATATACCATTCGGGAATATTTACTGCGCGCATAGCCTCGAGCATCTTAGGCTCCAGGCCTTTTTTCGCCGCCTTGCCCTTACGCACGTGCTCCATCGTTTTAAATGCCAGACTAGGCTCCACGCCCTTGGAAATTAAGTGCGTCATAACGTCGTCACGTGTGGAGATAGTTTCGGCAACAGGCTTGCCTTCCTTAATCAAATCCTGCGCATTGTTCAGCCATACGTCCGTACCATGCGAATAACCGGATACACGCACAACCTCACTGAATTTTTTCGGCTGTACATCGCTGATCATCTGACGTACGAACTTAGTACCGCATTCCGGGATACCGAAGGTGCCGACGGCACTGTCAATCTGCTCCGGCGTAACGCCGAGGGAAGATGTATCCTGGAAGATACGCATCGTTTCTTCATCGCCCACAGGAATCTTCTTGGGATCAAAGTTAGGATCCACGTCCTCCTGCAGATATTTTTCCAGCATCTTCAGAACCATCGGATCATCGTGGCCCAGAATATCCAGCTTAACCAGACGGTCATTGATGCTGTGATAATCGTAGTGAGTAGTAATCGTAGTGCCATCCTTATCATCGGCAGGACGGTTCATCGGCGTAATATAATGGATATCCATATTACGCGGTACAACCATGATGCCACCGGGATGCTGGCCCGTAGTGCGCTTGATGCCGGCAAAGCCTTCAACCAGCGCAGCCACATGCGCCGGATGCACATGCAGATTCTTGCTCTCATAATATTTTCTGATAAAGCCTATCGCCGTTTTGTTGGCGATGGTAGCAATCGTACCGGCACGGCAAACGTTATCGCGGCCGAAAAGCTCCTCGGTGTACTTGTGCGCCACGCTCTGGTCAGACATAGCTGACGGATCATCTGGATCGATACCGCCGGAGAAGTTCAAATCAATATCAGGAACCTTGTCGCCATGGAAGCCCAAGAAAACCGCGAACGGGATATCGTGACCGTCGCGCAGCATTCTGGTGCCGCATTCGGGGCAATCCTTCGGCGGCAGGTCAAAGCCACTGTCTACCTCATTGTTCATAAAGAATTCGCTGTGACAGCAATGCGGACAGCGGTAATGCGGCTTCAGCGCATTAACCTCGGTAATATCCAGCATCGTCGCTACAAAGGACGAGCCTACACTGCCACGCGAGCCAACCAAGTAACCGCGGTCGATAGAATGCTTAACCAGCTTATGCGCAATGTAATACAATACAGAGAAGCCGTGGCCGATAATAGCATCCAGCTCCATCTTCAGGCGGTCCTCAACAATCTGCGGTAGCGTTTCGCCGTACCATTCATGCGCCTTGGCATAGGACAAATCACGCACTGCATCCTCCGCACCCGGAATCGATGGCGAATACAGCTGGTCGCGGTCGGGAACAGGCTTAATGCGTTCAATCATATCTGCAATCTTGTTGGTATTGGTAACAACAACCTCGTAGGCTGCATCTTCACCAAGATAAGAGAATTCCTCAAGCATCTCCTCCGTAGTGTGCAAGTACAGCGGTGGCTGCAAATCTGCATCCTTATAGCCCTGACCGGCCTGCAGAATCGCACGCAGCTGTGCGTCCTCCGGATTGAGGAAATGCACGTCGCAGGTTGCTACAGTCAGCTTACCCAAGCGCTTGCCCAGCTCGTAGATTTTGCGGTTATGCTCCCGCAAATCCTCTTCCGTGCAGTAATTTTCGCGTACCAAAAACTGGTTATTGCCCGTAGGCTGGATTTCCAGATAATCATAAAAGCCGGCGATTTTTTCCAGCTCCTCATCGCTTGCGCCCAGGCGCACCGCACGATAAAGCTCGCCTGCTTCGCAGGCCGATCCGAGAATCAGGCCTTCGCGATGCTCCTCGATAACAGCGCGCGGCAGCAACGGACGCTTATTCAGATAACGCAGGTGGCTGATAGTAACGAGCTGGTACAGATTACGCAGACCAACCTCATTCTTCGCCAGAATAATAATATGGTGACTGCTGATTTTGCTCTTACCCTTAGTCGCAGCATCAGGATTTTCTGTATCAACAGCATCGTCCTTAGTATGGCTATCACTGATAAGATAACCCTCCATGCCGAAAATCAGCTTCAGGTCACTGCCCTCCGCCGCATCAAAGCAGAACGGAAAGGCCTGCACTACACCATGGTCGGTAATCGCCAAAGCCTTGTGGCCCCAACGGATAGCCTGCTTGACCAGGCCCTCCATCGGCGTCAGGCCATCAAGCTTACTCATCTTCGTATGGCAATGCAGCTCAACCCTCTTGACCTCCGCATTATCCATGCGCTCCTCCTTGGCATCGAGCTTCATAATGCCACGAGGCACCATGCACATCTCGTCAAAGGCAAAGCGATCGGGTGCAACATCGCCCTGCAGACGCAGGCGCATACCGGGCTTCAGCAGATTTTTAAACTCATTGCATTCCTTGCGCGGGTCGCCGCCATCACGCTTGTCAAAACGCAGCTTGACGAAAATACCGCCGGTATCATCGCTCACGTTAAAGGTCAGCACAATGGAACCGACGCGCGTTTCCTTATCAATAAAGGTCTGCAGCGCACCGTCCTTATCCAGACTTTTGACAAAGGTACCTTCGATAACAACGTTGCGCTCTTCCTCGGTAACAGTATCTAGCTTACGCGGTGTCCCCTTGATTTTTTTGCCCCACAGCTGGCCGTCAGCCTTCTTTTCTCCGTATAAGGCTGCCATGGCCTGCAGATACTCGGGGTCCTCCTCCGGATTGTTATAGGACGTTTCACAGGGAGGCTCCGGCGGCAGGGTTTCGCCGATTTCAATATCAGGCGGCTCGGGAGGCAAAGGAATTTCCTCCGGCAGCGGCTCGCCGGTACAATCGGTAATCTCCACCTCTGCCTGCGGCTCGCGCTGCGGCAGATGGCATTTAGAGCCGTCACCGTCGCAAATCATATCTACGCTTTGCAAAGAAAAAGCGGCTGCAAGCTGCTGCGCCGCCTTCTGCAGCAAGCCGCCGGTAAGATGGGCGGCACAGCTGAAGTGTATCTCCCACTGACAGGCAGACTCGTCTACACAAATCTGATTGATATGCATCAGCTTCAGCTGCATCAGTTCCACCGGGGAAAAGGTCAGCGAAGCTAAAAAACTATAAAATTTTTCTTCATCAGGAATCAGGCAATATTTTTTATTCACATTAAATCCTTTCCTAATAATGACGGGAGAAGTTGTTGGGGGAATTGGATAGCAACGCAGATAGCGTGCTATCTTCCTTTTTTTCTGAGATAAGCTAGAGTGCGTCAGATGCCAGGGCGAAGCCGACGGCGTACTTTTAGTACGTCGAGGCGACGCAACAACGCAGATGATGTGCTATCGCATCCTATGTTTTTCCGAGATAAGCTAGAGTGCGTCAGATGCTAGGCGCGGATGCCGACGGCGTACTTTTAGTACGTCGAGGCGACGCAACAACGCAGATGGCGTGCTATCTTCCTCTGTTTTACGAGATAAGCTAGAGTGCGTCAGATGCCAGGGCGGATGCCGACGGCGTACTTTTAGTACGTCGAGGCGACGCAACAACGCAGATGGCGTACTATAGGTTATCTCTCTTATCTCATGTTTTCGACACCAACCACACCCTCTATCCCCTGCAACCCTCTAACCAAATCTCCGCCATCGAGCGCAGTTTTGCCGAGCTTCAGAAAGACCTCCAGCACCAGGCGATTCTTTTCCTTATCGCGCTTTACGTTCAGCGATTTTACCTGTACTCCGTTAAGGGACAAATAACCGGTAACATCGGTGATGGCACCGGAGCGATTGGTAGTAATGATGCGGATAAACTGGCGGTCACTGCGGCTATTGGCAGCAAAGCGCTTTTCCCAGGTATGGAA
>CAKQHU010000077.1 GCA_934234275.1 uncultured Phascolarctobacterium sp. | reverse complement strand
CAAACGCTTTGATTGCCTCCAAACGTGCAAGCTCTGTTCCCTTAGGCATCAGCACGATAGCCTTCTGCTGCAGACGGCTGGCAGTCCAGGCAACGCCTCTGCCATGATTACCGTCGGTAGCAGTAACAAAGGTCAGCTCGCCCAGCTTTTGTTTTACCTCAGGCGCCATAAGCTTGTCATAGGTAAGTTCCTCCACAGGAAGTTGCAGACGCTTGGCAAGCTCGCAGGCAATCGCGTAGCTGCCGCCCAAAACCTTGAAGGCATTCAGACCGAAGCGATAGCTTTCATCCTTAACATAAATATCCTTAACACCGAAAAGCTTTGCCAGGTTTTCCAAACGCACTAAAGGCGTAACGGTATATTCGGGAAAGCTGCTATGAAAACGGCACACCTTCTCCGCCTGCTCATAGCCATAATGATTAACACCGGAAAGATTATCTTCCTTCTGTTGATGCAGATAATGTATTAATTCAGCCATCGTCCCGCTCCTTATTTTGTCTGCAAAAGCGCCAGTCCGCGTGCAAACTTGCTGCGTTCTTCCGCACGCAGCTCCACCTGTGACGCTATTCTTTCCTTAAGCTCCAGCAGCGCATCCACAGTACCGCTCATAAGCTCAAATTCAACCTCATCAATGCTGTCGCTTTTTTCACCGCAATGAATTGCGCCCTTATCTATCGCCAGCTCGATAACAGCGCCGGCATAATCCAGAATATAGGTTATACGCTCTACGTCAACCGTAAACAAAGCTCTGACTCCTGCAGGAGCCAATTCACTAAGCTCATAGCCCAGGCCAAGAGCCGCAAAGCCGTTCAGCTCAGGTATTGCTTCTGCCAGCGGCAGATTCAGCTCCAGACGTTCGCTCAGACCATCCTTGCTTTGTTTGGAGGTCTTTACGGTCGCTTCAAAGCTGCCGTCGCCCTTGTCGCGTACACGGTAAGCAATACCATGCTGCGTCAGCGTCATATCCGCAGTATCGTAATAGGTGCTCACCAGACGGCGCTTTTTGTAGCTGTCCGGACGTATGGCCTGCTGCATAAAATCCAGCTGCAGCATTTTCTCCAAGCCTTCTCTGCTGAGCAAAAGCTTTAATTCAATCTCTGTATTCTTTGCCATTATTATCACTGCCTTTACCGAAATTTTTTAAACTGCCCAACGCCTGCGTCGCAGAATTCTTCTGCCACCAAACCAACGGTATACCAAAGGCCAGCAGCGTTACAGCCAGCGCCGCATAAAAACGCGGTGTACCGAAAGCATCTGCCAGAAAGTTATAGGCAATAGCCCCCGGAAGCATACCGAGAACCGTTGCTGCCGCATAAATTTTAAACGGCAGGCGCACACTGCCGGCAATAATACTCACCGGATCATACGGAAAAATCGGCACCGTGCGCAAAATAATCATCTTCTTAAAGCTGCCGCTGCCTACAAGATAGTTCGTCAGGCGTTCACCCCAGCTGCCGCCGAAGTTGCGCAGCAGCCAGCTGCCGCCGCCGAAACGTCCCAAAAGATAACAAAAGCTTGCACAGCCAAAGCCACCCAAAAGCAAGAATAATATTCCCCACCACGGTCCGAACAGCACACCTGCGCTTAAATTCAAAAGCAGCGTTGGGAACAAAAGCAACGGGCGAATCGTATACACCGCCACATAAATAAGCGGTGCCCAAACACCAAAGCCCACAACCCAGCGGCGGATATCCTCGGCACTGTGCGGATGCGGATTATACGGTGATTCATACAAGCCATACAAAATTGCTCCCAGCACCAGCAGATAAACCAGCACGCGTAAAAGTAAATATAAATATTTTTTCTTCATATAAACCTCTGATTTTCAAACTCTCATCTATTATACGGCGTTTAGAGGACGTTGCGCAAGCAGTATTGGCAATTTTATAGTTACGAAACGGCAGAATAGCTGCCAAATCCTGTACAAACATGTGAATCCGTGTTAGATTATAGTAAAGGAGGAATGCCTGATGACTAGCCAAAAGCAAACTAAGCCTTCATATATAAAAACCATTAAGCTTTACGAACGCTGCCGCAATTTTATCCGTAGCATAACTATCTACAGCTATCGCAGCAGACAGGACTATAAGGAAATAGGCATCAAGGAGCGCACCTACGATGACTTCAAACGCATCATCCTGGACTGCATAGACCAGGGCTTTATCGAAGAGAACTTCAACGGCAAAGAAAAGCACATCCGCTTTAATGCAGATATGTATAAAAGCTCTTATAATTATCTCGTCAACACCTATTTCATTAAAAGCTTGCCTAACAATGCCTTTTATTATATTCTCATTTTACAAATTCTTAGCGAAGGCGATTCCCTGCTTATAAACGAAATCGAAGACGCTATTTATCAAGGAAACGACGATAAGCAATTAGATATTTCGACCTCAGCACTCTATAGAGCCTTATGCGAGCTTACAGAAAGCGGCCTGCTGCAAACAACCAGGGAGAAGAATAAAATCTATTATCAGCTGGCTGACAATATTCTTGACCAGCTCACTGCCAAGGAGCTTCAGGAATTATATACCGCCGTAAGCTTCTTTACTAATGTGTCGCTCTTATCCGTTCCCGGTTATTATCTGGCAAATACCATTTCTCAATACCTGGAAAGCCAGGGAACAGCTTGTCCTGAGAAAAATTCGCTTTGGCAGTATCGCTTCTGCAATTATAGCAAAATAGTTGATGATGAAGTGATTTATATCATCCTTCAGGCTATAGAAAATAAAAAAGCTCTCAGAATAAGCTATGGTAAAAACAGAAAGAGTATCCCGCTGGTGCCTGAAGCCTTAAGCACCGATTATCCCTATGGTCGCACCTACCTGCATACGACAGAGCACGCTACCTATAAGGTGGAAAACATCACCAAAATCCAAACAATAGATAAGCTCGGGCAAATCCCCCGGAAAGCTAAAAAGCCTGCGGCTAAAAAGCTAGACCTCATCTTCACCTTTAAAGCCACTGATGACGAGCGAGAAGTAACAGCTATAAAGCACCGCCTGCAAAATGAAGCTGCGTGGATGCATTGTACGGAGCTTGACAAAGAACATTATCACTACACCGCAACCGTGCAGGATGCTTTCTCCTTCATCCCCTGGATAAGATCCTTCCATAAATATGTTTCCCTCGGATGCGAAACAGACACGGCTATTAAGGAACGTTTAGAAAAAGACAAACGGGAGGCCTTGCAAAACTATGGAATTATTTAATGAGCTAAAAAACAGCAGCCTGCAGGCTATCACCAAGGCTATAAACACCATTCAGCAAACACAACAGCCCATCCGCAAGCAGGAGCTGCAAAGCATCATCAGCAACCATTCCGTCCTCTCTCCGCAAGAGCAGCAGCTCATGGATGCGCTATTCGTTACAGACGCTGCTGATAAGAATCTGCTCTGGCCCTTTGCTGCACTGGACGTGCCCATTCTTCCCACCGCACTCGAAATGAAATGGTTGAAAGAAATCCTTCATGACCCTAGGATTGACTGCATAATCTCTGCTACATTAAAGGAAAAGCTGCTGCAATGCATGCCCCAGGACAGCAGCAGCGAGCAACATTGGCAGCAATCCAACTGGCACGTACCTATAAAAATGGACAAGCCCTGCTTTCGTTCCGCAGCTTATCAGGAAAAGTTTAAAACAGCGCTGAAGGCCATCAACAGCAAACATTATGTCTATTATGAAAGCTATGATATCTATGGCAATAAGTATAAAGGCGAAGCCGTTCCTTATAAAATCGAGTATTACGCAAACACGAACAGCTTCAATTTTATCATGTGGAATGAGGCGAAGCAATGGACATTTAAAAGCGATTTCGCTACTATAACCAAACTCCAGCTTCTTCCGCAAAGCTTCGACAGTAGAAAAAACAAACTTGCAGATGCTTATGTGCAAAAAATCAAGAACGAGGCAGAGCCTATTATTCTAAAGCTTAATGCTGCTCAATATAACGTGTTCGAACGCTGCTTTAATATTTTCTCTAACTACGACAAGGAAATAAGCCGCCTTGACCAAACCTCCTACCAGCTAAAAATATACGCTCGAGAGCATTTTGACAAGGCAGAAATCGTGCAAAACATTCTTTCCCTAGGCAGCAGCATTGTCGTTTTAGCACCACAAAATTTACGGCAGCAAATCATAGCTGCAATTCAGGAATCCTTTACAAGATAAAACGCTACATCCAAGCAAAACGCTCCAGTAGCAGCGAAAGCTGTTTACCGGAGCGTTGTTTTGTCTTTCATTTTAACTTTTTACTTTTCCTATTCTGCCGAATCGCTACGGCAACCGCATGCCCGACTAACCCTATCAAAGCTACAACTATTTTCGGATTCATAACTTCCACCTCCTTTCAAATACCAGAACCTTGTATTTATCTTTCATTTTAACTTTTTACTTTTCCTATTCTGCCGAATCGCTACGGCAATCGCATGCCCGGCTAACCCTATCAAAGCTGCAACTATTTTCGGATTCATAAATTTCACATCCTTTCAAATACCGGCACCCTGTACCGGGAATCACTCAATCATCATCAATAGCATCCAATATCTCATAAGCAGCAGTAATCAACGCCATAATTATTACTGGATTCATTCTCTTCACTTCCTTTCTTAAGCATCATCAGCTAACTTACCATTCAACAATTATAGTAATATCCGGCATCTCCTTGTACCTCCTTTGTTTTATAGTCCTGTATAAGCTTTGGGGTTGCTCCCCTCGGATTGATTATATTGTAACACCACACTCTCTGAATATCTTTTCAAAACTCCTGCGAACTTAACTTTTTATCTCCGCTACTTCTAAATCTCTCATTTTCTTCACCAACCCCTTTGCCTCCAATATAATCCGCTTTCTATTGCTCATATCCATATCGTCATCTTCCTTTCCGACATAATTTTCATACTCGTAAATAAAGCGTTTTTTCGCATCTTCCTCAAACAAGCACTTGCCATCAGAAATAACAAAATCACTTTCCGCAAACATCTTCAAGCTTATGCATCGCAAAACTAATTTATCGATAATCGTTGGGCGAAAAACCTCCATTAAATCATAGACAAGGCTGTCCTTGCGATAGTTTAGCTCATGTAAAAAGCCTATCGAGCTTGCCAGACCTGCTGTTGCAACAGCTCGCCTGACGTCCTTTTCCAACATCGCATAACCAAAGCTTAGCATAGCATTTACGGAATCCGGAGCAGGCCTCTTGTGTCTTCCATTCCATTTGAATGCACTGCCACTTAACAAAATAGCAAATGTATCAAAATACGATTTCGCCGCAACACCCTCTATACCCATAAGCTTTTCAATGCTTTTATTTCCTACAGCCAATTTAGCCAAGGCGCTAAGCTTTCCTATAACGCTTTTTATAGCAGAATTTTGCAAAGTTTTATTTTTGATACTCAGTATATTACGTTGAGCTAAAATTTTCTTTTTGACAATATCAGCAGCAATTTCCTGCCTTTTGCTAACATCACTGTAGCACTGCAATTGCCTTACAAGCTGTCTGCTTTTACCCATTTTCATCCCCAGCTCGCCCGCGACATCACCATTATTATCTATATAAATGATACTGCCATTATTTGCTAAAACAGCCATAATTGCTGCATAGGTTATCTGTACCGAAGCAGTAACAATCAAGCAATCTGCATAGCTCAATGGTAAGTATTTGACTTGCCCATCTTTGCTCTTAATAACCAGTCTGCCACCATCCTTACTAACTTCCATTCCATGCTGACTAAGATAAATATCGCTCATCATCTTCACCTCACATAACAATAAAACTTTCCGGCAAAAAATTTTGCTCGCTTTTAGTAAATTCCTGCTCTACCTGATATATGAGTACATTGCCTTTTGTCCCATTATGCAAAAGCTTCTTAGCGTACTTATCAAGCTTGGATATATCATTAGCTTTCAGCTCTGCTTTAAAAACACTCAGCTGCACTCTGATGGCTATTTTTTCTAAATATTTAACCAGTTTGTATCTTAACTTGTTATCACTCACATCATAGCAGATTACAACTTGCATTTAGAACTCCTTTCTAATATTTGCATATTTTTCTGAATACTGATAATTGTAAAATTTTCTTGCTAAATTTAATGTTTTTCTATGCATTATATAGGCAAAGTATAACACAGTATAAAGCAAGTAGCTTTTCAAAACTCCTGCGAACAAAAAGAGACATAACGACCATAAAAGTCGTTATGTCTCTTTTTTATACCGCAAGCGGTAATCGCTGTTGCAACTGTCTGCAAAAGTGAACGCAACTACTATAGCGTGTTGATCTGTTACAAAACCGCAAGCGGTAATCGCTGTTGCAACGCTGTAATTCTGACTTGCACACTGCTGCTCCCAATTCAGTTACAAAACCGCAAGCGGTAATCGCTGTTGCAACGATTTGGCATTACCTTCTGTGGGTTCCCAGTAATTAGAGGTTACAAAACCGCAAGCGGTAATCGCTGTTGCAACTTGAGTGCATTGCAGCGACTGACCCGTCTGTTAACACGTTACAAAACCGCAAGCGGTAATCGCTGTTGCAACGTCGCCGATGATAAGTTCGCGCTGACCACGTCCGGTTACAAAACCGCAAGCGGTAATCGCTGTTGCAACAGCACCCCTTGAAACCCTTGCCTGGAGCGGCCATTTGGGTAC
>CAKQHU010000076.1 GCA_934234275.1 uncultured Phascolarctobacterium sp. | reverse complement strand
TACGGCAAGCGTTTTCCTGTACAGATGATTAAGCAGGCTGCTCCGGATAAGGAACTGACTGCCGCAGATGTATCCCTGGTTACCCGTCCTAATTGGGTGCCGGTTGTTGTGAAGCTTGATCTGGCCGGTGTTGGCAGCGGTGAAAAGCTGGTTGGCAAATACAGCACTGTGAAGGTTGCGCTGAAGGAAAGCACTGTTGTAGACGGTAAGCTTTTCAGCTATGATTACGGTATCAAGGAATATGACAGCAGCATGCTGCGTGTAGCAGGTTATGTTATTGCCAGCGAGGATGATCCGCGCATTAATACGAAAAATGCCGTTAATGACTGCATTACCGAGGCTTGCACTTTGAACAGCAAGGTTAACCGCTATGCTGATCCTGCGGCCTATGAGAAGGAAAATGCCCGTTACAACGGCGAGTTTGAAAAAATTCAATAAAACGTGTGAGAGTGTATCCCAAAATATAGAAAAGCCCGAATCTCCTGAAGAGGTTCGGGCTTTTTTGTGCTCTTTGTCCAATTGCTGTATTTAAATTAAAGGTAGGAATATATTGATGACTTTTAGTGAGAGAAATATGAGTTGAGCTGTGCTTATCTGTTGTGACCGAAGAATGCTTTTGCTACTTCCGGGAAGGAGATATAGCTCAGCAGGTCTTCCATGCTGGCATTAGGATAGCCGTCCTCAGCCAGGCGTTTGCGGAAATTATCCAGCTGCGGCGGAATTAAATCTGCGGGGCGGCAGGTAATAGGCTCTGCGTTGCCGATAGCCAGACGTTTAACCTCAGGGTCGATAGGTGCGGGTGTACGTCCGTATTTACCCAAAACTAAATCCTTAACCTCGCGGGGAATCATCTTATAGCGGCCCAAGGCTACGTTCAGTACTGCCATGGTGCCTACAATCTGACTGGTAGGTGTTACCAGCGGCGGATAGCCTAATTCCTTGCGCACGCGGGGCATTTCCTCGAGCAGTTGCGGATATTTATCGGCAACGCCCATTTCTTTCATCTGGTTGAGCAGATTAGAAAGCATACCACCGGGGATTTGGAAGGTAAGTACCTTCGGATCGATAGGAATGTTGGTGTTCAGGTTGAAATCATCTACCAGATCCTTTTTGACACCTTTGAAGTAATCTGCCAAATCATGCAGAAGCGGCAGGTCAATGCCGGTGTCGTATTCTGTTCCCTGTAATGTTGCTGCAAGAGATTCGGTACATGGCTGGCTGGTAGAGCAGGCAAAGGGTGAGAGCGCAGTATCAACAATATCTACGCCTGCTTCGATAGCCTTCAGATAAGTCATATCACCCATACCGCTGGTAAAGTGAGTATGTAAATCAATCGGCACATTAATTTCAGCCTTCAATGCTTTAACCAGGTTGTAAGCATCATAGGGACGTAAAAGTCCTGCCATATCCTTAATGCAGATGGAGTCAGCACCCATCTGTACCAGTTCTTTGCCAAGCTGCACAAAATTTTCATCCTTGTGGTAAGGGCTGATGGTATAAACGATACAGCCTTGAGCATGTCCGCCAGCTTCTTTGGTGGCGCGCATTGCGGTTTCCAGGTTGCGGGTATCGTTGAGTGCGTCGAAAATGCGGATGATGGAAACGCCGTTATCTACAGAACGTTTAACAAATTCAGAAACAACGTCATCGGCTAAATTGGTGTAACCAAGAACGTTCTGGCCACGCAGCAGCATTTGAATTGGGGTGTGCGGCAGATTCTTCTTCAGCAGACGCAGGCGCTGCCACGGATCTTCATGCAGGAAGCGCAGGCAGGAGTCAAAGGTTGCACCGCCCCAAGCTTCAACGGCATGGTAGCCGGCGTTATCAATTTTCTCCAGCACGGGCAGCATATCAACGATACGCATACGTGTTGCGGCGATGGATTGGTGTCCGTCACGCAGGACGGTTTCTACGATTTTTACAGGTTTGTTTGCCATGCTCTTGCCTCCGGTTAGTTGAGATGCATTGCCGAAGCAAGCAGATTTACTTTAAGGGTACGTACGCTTGTCCAGGGTTCAATTCTGATGAAATCTTTTACATTGCTCATGATAGTTACCTCCGTAAGTTTGAATAAAAAGTCTTGCTGATGTTAATTAGTCGTTCAGACCAAGCAGTTGAAGTTTTAAAGCACGAACGCTTTTCCAGGGCTCGATTCTGAAGTATTGTTTTGCATTATTCATGGTAGTTACCTCCGTAAGTTCAAATATGTTTTTCGTTGATGTTAATTAGTCGCTCAGACCAAGCAGTTGAAGTTTTAAAGCACGAACGCTTTTCCAGGGCTCGATTCTGAAGTATTGTTTTGCATTATTCATAGTAAAATCCCTCCGTAAAATAAAACATGATTTTTAAAATTTGTATGGATAACAGCTGCTGTGTATTTTTCTTTATGCTTGTTTAGCAGCTGTTTTTTGAACTGACTAAAATATACCACGGATAATAAGATAAATCAATTTTATGGAATTAATAAGCATATAAATCTGATTTATAATAAAACACAAAGAAAAGCAGCTGAAGGGCAAACCCTCAGCTGCTGTATTTTTCTTCATCTAATGTCATTGCCGGAAAAGCTTGATGAATTCGATGACTGCGTTAGGAACATAAACATTATGTGGTAAAAGCAGAGAATATTTTCTTTCTGCCTGCTTAGACTGCAGCTTGAAAAAGCGCAAAGTGGATTCATTGCCGGTTACCAGCTTGTCGCTGATAAAAGTAGCGCCGATACCATGCTCCGCAAGCTGGAAGGCTGTGACGAGCTGCGGCACCTTGACCTTTATACGTGGCAGAATTTCTGCTTCTTCAAACATTTTGAGCGTGCGCATGCCAAGGTTGACATGGGCGTCGATACGGATGAAGTTGTAGTCCGTGAATTGATGTAAGTCAACACTGGGACAATTTTCCGATAGGTGGATGCCGTGTCTGACTTCTATTGCGCTCAGGCTATCATCCAGTAATTTATCGCTGAGCGCGAAGGTTTGCGGAACAGCGAGCAGGATATGGTCGGAAAAGGTGGGATAGCTGTCAAACTCTTGCACTACGTCTTCATCACAGCTGAAGGTGAAATCAAGCTCGTTGTTCCTGAGCATTTCAATGAGCATGTCAGAGCTTGTTTCTGCCATTGTAATGTTAATGTTGGGATAGAGAGTGTTGAATTGGGCTATGTATGATGGCAGGAGATAAGCATTCATATAATGCGTGCCGCCGATTTTCAGATCACCGCTTTTTAAACCATGAATATCATCAATCTGCTGCTTGAGCTGCTGCTCCAGCAGCATTTCCTTTTTGATATGCTGCAGATACAGTTCGCCGATGCTTGTGAGTGTGAGCGGTCTTTGACTGCGGTTAAAAATGGCAGCACCTATTTCCTGCTCCACTTTTTTGATAGCTATGCTCAGTGCAGGCTGAGTAATGAATAACGCTTCTGCAGCTTTAGAAAAACTGCCGCATTGATAGACCTGGTAGATATACTTTTTTTCTAGCTCCATACTATAAATCTCCTTTATAGAAACATTAATTCTATAAAATTGATTATACACTAGATTGATGTTATAGTAAAGGCAGGTCAAGAAAGACTGCTGCTAAAGTACAGGATAATGACATACAGATACTTTAATGTATGTGGTTTCAGGCGGTCTTGATTAGAGAAAAAGCATGAGGAGGTCAGAGGATGGCTTTAATGTATCAGGTATCAACCCTGCAGGCTTTAGCAAAGGGTGATTTTTATGGCAATGCAACAATTGAAGAACTGCTTACCAACGGTGATATGGGCTTAGGTACTTTTGAAGCGGTTGATGGTGAAATGATTGTACTCGATGGTGTCTGCTATCGGGCGAAAGCAGATGGTACAGTAGAGATTGCCGATGCCGGCGACGCTACCCCGTTTGCTTCCGTAACATACTTAAATAAGAATATAGCTTTTGAGCTGGAGAACATCGCTGATATGAGCGAGCTTCTGGCTAAGCTGGACGAGGTTGGCAAAGCTCATGGTGAGAACAATATCTACGCTTGCCGTATAGATGGATATTTTAACGAAATTTACGCGCGTTCTGAAAAGAAGCAGCATAGCGAGCCTTATAAAACATTTGCTAAGGTTTTGGAAACAGATCAGCGTGAGTTTGAATTTAAAAATGTCAGCGGCAGCCTCGTTTGCGTATATTTTCCGCAATATATGGATGGCTTGAATGTTGCAGGCTGGCATGTACATTTTATATCGGATGACAGAACGATGGGCGGTCATGTTTTTGACTGCTCCCTGCAGGAGGGCAAGGCTTATATGGGCAGAACCGAAGGCTTTAACTTCCTGATTCCTAAAACAAGGTTTTTTCAAAAGCTTACTCTTACTGATGTTTCCAAGGAGGAAATTGAGAGTGTGGAGAAAGCAGGCAATAAATAATAAATTTGCAGCCGATGCTGCGTATGGAGGGTAAAAATGGATAAGCAAGAACAAGTTGAACAATTAACAAACTATGTAGCACATTTTGTAGCGCACACCGCTAAGGTTTTACCTGACGATGTTATCGCTAAGCTGGATGAGCTGGCAGAAAAGGAAGACAGCCCGCTGTCTAAAACTATCTACCAGACCATGAAGCTGAACCAGAAGCTGGCTAAGGATCTGAATCGTCCTAGCTGCCAGGATACCGGCGTTATGCAGTTCGTAGTAAGATGCGGCACCAATTTCCCGCTAATCAACGAGCTGGAAGTATTGCTGAAGGAAGCCGTTATCCGTGCAACTCAGCAGGCTCCGCTGCGTCATAACAGTGTAGAAACCTTTGATGAATACAACACCGGCAAAAATGTCGGCACCGGTACTCCGACTATTTTCTGGGAGATTGTGCCGAACAGCGATGAGCTGGATCTGTACACTTATATGGCCGGCGGCGGCTGCAGCCTGCCCGGTAAAGCAATGGTGCTGATGCCCGGTGCCGGTTATGAAGGTGTAACCAGATTCGTGCTGGATGTTATGACCTCCTATGGCCTGAATGCCTGCCCGCCGCTTCTGGTAGGTGTGGGCGTCGGTACTTCTGTAGAAGTAGCTGCTCTGCACGCTAAAAAAGCATTGATGCGTCCGATTGGCAGCCATAACCCGAACAAGAATGCAGCACTCCTGGAGCAGCTGTTGGAAGATGGTATCAATAAAATCGGCCTCGGTCCTCAAGGCTTAGGCGGCAAATATTCCGTTATGGGCGTTAACGTAGAAAATTCTGCTCGTCATCCGTCTGTAATCGGTGTTGCTGTAAACGTTGGCTGCTGGTCTCATCGTCGTGGCCATATCGTATTCGACAAAAACTTAAACTACAAAATTCTTTCTCATAGCGGGGTGACTTTATAATGTACGAAGTAATTGATGGCAAAAAGGTTTTAACTACTCCTGTAAGCGCAGAAGACTTAAAGAATATTCATATTGGTGACATTGTTTATCTGAATGGTGACATTACCACCTGTCGTGACGTTGCACATCGCCGTGTCGTAGAATATGGCCGTGAGCTGCCTGTTGATGTTAAGGATAAAGCAATTCTGCACGCCGGTCCGATTATTCGTCCCTTGGGCGATGACAAATTTGAAATGGTATCTGTTGGTCCTACCACCAGTATGCGCATGGAAAAATTTGAGAAAGAGTTCGTTGAAAAAACCGGTGTCCGCGTTATCGTCGGCAAAGGCGGCATGGGCCCCAACACTGAATATGCGTGCAAAAACTTTGGCGCTATTCACTGTGTATTCCCCGCAGGCAACGCTGTTGTTGCAGCAACTGAGGTACAGGAAATCGTTGACGCAAACTGGCGTGAGCTGGGTATGCCGGAAACTCTGTGGAGCTGCCATGTAAAAATGTTTGGTCCGCTGATTGTTTCTATCGACAGCTATGGGAGAAACTTTTTTGAAGAGCAAAAAGTAATCTATAACCAACGCAAGGAAGAAGTATATAACGAGATTATTCCACACGTTAAATTTATTAAATAAAGATAAAATAGCTGTGGATTTATCAGATTCAGGAGAAAAGAAATGAAACAGATATTATCTATTGTTGCACACAATCGTCCTGGTGTGTTAATGAGGGTAACAGGACTGATTTCCCGCCGTGGCTATAATATTGACAGCTTAACCAGTGGCAGTACGCAGGATCCGGAATATGCACGTATGACCATCGTACTGGATGCAGACGAGCTGACAATTGAGCAGGTCTGCAAGCAATTGGCTAAGCTGAGCGAAGTAGAACGCATTAAGGTGCTGCATCGTGAAACGAGCGCACTGCGCAGCATGCTGCTGGTCAAGGTACACGCCGGCGAAAAGCAAATGGAGGTGCTGCAATTAGCAACAGCCTTCCGTTCCCATGCTATTGATGTTACCGGCAACAGCATGACCTTTGTCAACACCGGTGATGAAGGCAAGCTGTGCGCCTTTGCAAATGCTCTGCGCCGTTATGGTATTGTCGAAATGGTGCAGACGGGAATCGTTGCTTTAGAACGTGGCGATGAATCATTGGATGTCAAAGAATCACGCTATGAATGGCCTCATGCCGAAGAAGCGTAAGAAAGGAGTATAACACTATGCAGCTTACTGGTGCTGAAGTTATGGTGAAATGCCTTGAGGAAGAAGGCGTTTCTACAATTTTTGGTTATCCCGGTGGTGCTATACTGCCGTTTTACAACGCTCTGCGTGATGTAAAAAATATTAAGCATGTACTGACAGCGCATGAACAGGGAGCAGCGCACGCTGCTGATGGCTATGC
>CAKQHU010000075.1 GCA_934234275.1 uncultured Phascolarctobacterium sp. | reverse complement strand
TTGATAACACGGCGATACAGATCATTCAGGTCGGAGGTTGCGAAACGGCCGCCATCGAGCTGTACCATAGGACGCAGATCAGGCGGAATAACCGGAACTACATCCATAATCATCCATTCAGGACGGTTGCCGGATTTTAGGAATGCTTCGGCCACTTCCAGACGGCGGATAGCACGTACACGGCGCTGACCGCTCAGCTCCTTCATTTCATGGCGCAATTGCTCTGTCAAAGCTTCCAGATCAATAGCCTCCAGCAGCTCTTTAATAGCCTGAGCGCCCATACCTACACGGATGCCTGCTTCAGGATATTTATCACGTTTTTCCATGTACTCAGGCTCTGTCAGCAGCTGGCCTTTAACCAGGTCAGTGCCTTCACCGGGGTCAAGTACGATGAAGCTTGCAAAATACAAAACTTTTTCCAGGCTACGCGGAGAAATATCCAGAATCAAGCCCATACGGCTGGGGATACCCTTAAAGTACCAGATGTGGGAAACCGGCGCAGCCAGTTCGATGTGACCCATACGGTCACGACGAACCTTGCTGCGGGTAACTTCAACGCCGCACTTGTCGCAGATAATACCCTTATAACGGATGCGTTTATATTTGCCGCAATGACATTCCCAATCCTTAGTAGGGCCAAAGATTCTTTCGCAGAACAGGCCATCCCGTTCCGGCTTCAGGGTTCTGTAATTGATGGTTTCGGGTTTTTTTACCTCGCCGTAGGACCAGGCTCTAATCTGGTCCGGAGAAGCCAAACCGATACGCATAGACACAAAATTATTTACGTCGATCAAGAATCATTCGCTCCCTTCTCTTACATATTAGTCGGATCATCTAAGTCACCATCGGGATTATCGGTAATAGTGAAATTACCCATATCGGCAATGATGTCCCCAGAATCACTATCATCCTCGGTAGCGTCATTATCAGCATAATCATCAACAGGCTTTTCAGGTGCGTTTTCAACAACCTGACCGTTGATGTCTAAGTCAACCTCACGAGCGGTGGTTGCAATATCGTCATCCTCATCATCGCGCAAGGAAACTTCTTCCTCATCCTCGTTGAGAACCTTGATATCCAGACCGATGGACTGCAATTCCTTAACCAGTACCTTGAAGGATTCAGGAATACCAGGATCAGGTACATTTTCGCCCTTAACGATTGCTTCGTAGGTCTTAACACGGCCAACAACGTCATCGGACTTAACAGTCAGGATTTCCTGCAGGGTATAAGCAGCGCCGTATGCTTCCAGCGCCCAAACTTCCATCTCACCAAATCTCTGGCCGCCGAACTGTGCTTTACCACCCAACGGCTGCTGGGTAACCAAGGAGTACGGGCCGGTGCTGCGGGCATGGATCTTATCATCAACCAAATGGTGAAGCTTGAGGTAATAGGTCAGACCAACGGTAACAGGGTTATCGAAGGGTTCACCGGTACGACCGTCATACAGAGTGGTCTTAGCAGTTTTATCAATGCCTGCAAGCTCCAGTGCATCAGCAATATCCTGCTCATGCGCACCGTCGAATACAGGTACGGAAATCTGTACTGCTTTTACGCTCTTACCACCGAATTTATCAATTTCAACAGTTTCCGGCATACCATATTTTTCATAATCGTAGCCGTAATGCTCTAATTTCTTAGCGGTTTCGGAATTAGCCAGCTCTTCCTTGAAGGCTGCTTCAAATTCCGGAGTACCTTCTGCTGCGCCGGTTTTTTCAACGGCATTCAGCTTAGCTGCCAGGTTGGTAGTATCAATTTCCATACCCAGCGCACGTGCTGCCCAGCCAAGATGGTTCTCCAGTACCTGTCCGATGTTCATACGGGAAGGTACGCCCAACGGATTCAGTACGATATGTACCGGTTCGCCGGTCGGCAGGAAAGGCATGTCCTCACGTGCCATAATACGGGAAACGACACCCTTGTTACCGTGACGGCCTGCCATCTTATCGCCTTCGGAAATCTTACGTTTCTGGGCAATATGTACACGAACCTGTTCGTTTACTCCCGGCGGCAGATCATCGCCGTTTTCACGGCTGAATACCTTAACGCTGACAATCTTACCTGCTTCGCCGTGCGGTACACGCAGGGAGCTGTCACGTACTTCACGTGCTTTTTCACCGAAGATTGCACGCAGCAGACGTTCTTCTGCAGTCAGCTCGGTTTCGCCTTTCGGAGTAACCTTACCTACCAGAATATCGCCGGGGCGTACTTCGGCACCGATACGGATAATACCACGTTCATCCAGATCCTTCAGAGCTTCGTCGGATACGTTAGGAATCTCGCGGGTAATTTCTTCTTTACCAAGCTTGGTGTCGCGGGCATCACAATCATATTCTTCAATATGGATAGAAGTAAAGATATCAGCCTTTACCAGATCCTCGTTCAGCAGAACAGCATCCTCGTAGTTATAGCCTTCCCAAGGCATATAAGCAACGATTACGTTGTGACCTAAAGCCAGCTCGCCGTGATCGGTAGCAGGGCCGTCAGCCAGAATCTGCTTTTCGGTAACCTTGTCGCCTTTGAAGACGATAGGACGCTGGTTAACGCAGGTACCTTGGTTGGAACGTTTGAATTTCAGCAGCGGATATACATCCACTTCACCGTTTTCTGCACGTACACGGATTTCGTTGCCTACTACGCGGATAACTTCGCCGGCACGTTTAGCCAGAACGCAGACACCGGAGTCGGAAGCAACCTTGTATTCCATACCGGTACCGATAATCGGAGCCTGAGTGCAGAGCAGAGGTACAGCCTGACGCTGCATGTTCGCACCCATCAGAGCACGGTTAGCGTCATCGTTCTCCAAGAAAGGAATCAGCGCGGTTGCGATAGATACTACCTGTTTAGGAGAAACGTCCATCAGGTCAACCTTATCCGGAGTAATGGAGAGGACATCATCCTTAGCACGGGCGGTAACACGCTCGCCCAGGAAGTAGCCGTCATCATCCAACGGTTCGTTGGCCTGTGCTACGATATATTTATCTTCTTCGTCCGCAGTCATGTATCTGATTTCTTCAGTTACACGTTTATTTTCTTTATCAACAACACGGTACGGAGTTTCCATAAAGCCGTATTCATTGATAACAGCATAGGTGGACAAAGAACCGATCAAACCGATGTTAGGACCTTCAGGCGTCTCGATAGGACACATACGGCCATAGTGGGAGTTGTGTACGTCGCGGACTTCATAGCCTGCGCGCTCACGGGACAAACCGCCGGGGCCGAGGGCAGACAGACGACGTTTATGTGTCAGCTCTGCCAGAGGGTTGTTCTGGTCCATGAACTGGGACAACTGGCTGCTGCCGAAGAATTCCTTAATAGCAGCAACAACAGGACGGATGTTAATCAGAGCCTGCGGGGTAATAACCTCGTTGTCCTGAATGGTCATACGTTCTTTTACTACACGCTCCATACGGGAAAGACCGATACGGAACTGGTTTTGCAGCAATTCGCCAACACAGCGTACACGACGGTTGCCCAAATGGTCAATATCATCGCCGGTGCCATGGCCATCCATCAGGTTCAGCAAATAGTTAAAGGAAGCAAATACATCCTCATTGGTAACGGTATGCATTTTTTCATCGATACCGGTTGTGAACATCAGAAGCATTTCTTCTTCATGGTTCTGAATCTTGACAGCACGCAGACCGCGTTCGTTATAAATGCCGCTCTCTGCAATCTTATCAAGATTTTCATCGGTCATCTTAGTGCCTGCCGGCAGGATGATTTCGCCGGTTTCTTCATCAGCAATAGCCTCAGCCAGTACGGTGCCGCTCAGGCGGTTGCGCCAGCCAAGCTTTTTGTTGAGCTTATAACGGCCAACATTAGCCAGGTCATAACGCTTGCTGTCGAAGAAGGTGTTTTCAATCAGCTGTACGGCGTTTTCCAGAATAACAGGCTCGCCAGGACGCAGCTTCTTGTAAAGCTCCAGCATAGCTTCATCTCTGTTAGTGGTAGTATCCTTTTCCAGAGTTGCCAGCAGCGCAGGATGATTGCCGAAGCAGGCCAGGATCTCATCATTGGAGGACAAGCCCAGAGCACGCAGCAACACGGTTGCCGGAACCTTACGGGTACGGTCTACACGAGCAGAAATAATATCATTAATGTCAGTTTCATATTCAATCCAAGCGCCACGGTTAGGAATTACAGTAGTACCGTAAATCTTCTTACCGCTGGGATCCATAGTTACACTATAGTAAACGCCCGGAGAACGCACCAGCTGGCTGACGATAACACGTTCAGCACCGTTGATAACAAAGGTACCGGTATCGGTCATCAGCGGGAAGTCGCCCATGAATACAGAGGATTCCTTAATTTCGCCTTTTTCCTTGTCTTTGAAAATCAGGCGTGCTTTTACGTTCATCGGTGCAGAATAGGATTCATCTCTCTCCTTGCACTCTTCAACGCTGTATTTCGGAGTTCCTAATTCAAAGCTTTCAAAGGAAAGCTCCAGATTACCTGCAAAGTCTTTAATAGGAGAAATGTCATGCAGAATCTCCATGAGGCCCTTTTGAACGAACCATTCGTAGGATTTTCTCTGGATATCAATCAAATGAGGCATTGCCAAAATTTCATTGATTCTTGCATAACTATACCGAGTCCTATCACCTACTGGAACCGGTTTAAACATGTAATTCCTCACCCCTTCTTGTATTATCAGCACACTAAACTCGGCGAATCATGCGTGACAAAAAAAACAACAAGGTTCTTACCACAAGGACCTTGTCAGTTGTCTTCGATGATCTGCCTCATCTTTCATTATAAGCAAGATACGCCGTTCAACCACTGACCCGGCAGTATTTGTTGTCAAAATTTACACCTGCAAAAATAATAATGATGTAGTATGATATGTTATCATAAATTCCGCAACTTGTCAAGATTTTTGTCAAAAAAATTACAGACACACCATTTTCATGGGTGTCTGTAATTTTATAGCCACGTCTTATTCAAAACGTCCTTTAAGTACAATCTCTTTGTCCAGCAATGCAACCTGGCCTTTAGCAAACAATGCGTCGATGTCCAGGTTTTCGTCCAGAACCAGCAGGTCAGCATCTGCGCCGACTGCAACACAGCCTTTGACGCCGGTTTTGCCGAGCAGCTCGGCAGGTGTAGAAGTCAGCAGCTTGATAGCCTCCTCCAACGGCAGACCGCGACGCACCAGACTCTTGATAGTCAGATGCAGATATTTAGGAGAGCAGTAGGTCAGACCGATGCAGTCACCGTTTTCATTGAACTTAGGTTGAGAACCGAAGGCATCACTGCTCATCGTCAGGTGGTCGGTGCTCATGCCCTCCCAGCTCAGGATTTCCATAATCTGCTCTGCGCCGATTTCCATATCTTCTTCAGTGCTGCCGGCAGTCATATCGAAATAGCCGCCGCGACGTACCAGCTTTGCGCCTTCTTCCATCAGCTCGCGAGTACGCAGCATATGAGTGGGCAAGAAGTTCTTTGCAGGAACATCGGCATGATCCAGAGCGTAGAACAGCGGGTCCAGCTTGCCGACGCCGGAGCCCATGTGCATGGTTACCAGGCCAGCAACGTTAGCCAGTAGGCCACCGCGACGGGTTGCGGTAGCAACCTCAATCAGCTCCGGTCCCTGAGGATTAGAGCTGCGATGATCGCTGACAGCAATCTTGGTACCGATAATCGGCGGAACCATCATAATATCTTTTTCGATAGAACCTGTAATGGTCGGTGAAGGAATGCCGTAAGCACCGGTCAGGCAGTAAGCAGTAATGCCTTCTTCCGTCAGTGCGCGTGCCTTAGCCACCAGGTTTTCTACGCTTCTTGTTACGCCGTCCGTACCCAGCAGGCCCAGAACAGTTGTAATACCACAGCTGGTAATCTGGCTCAGCATTGCTTCAGGTACGCGGGAAGCAGGACCCTGCTCACCGCCGCCGCCAGTGATGTGCATATGCATATCAATGTAACCGGGCAGCAGTTTTTTACCGCTGAAATCAAACACCTCTACTTCAGGCATGCCTTCGTAGCCTTCAATTTTATCAGCAATACGCACTACCTTATCTGCAATAACCAGCACATCTTTTTTGCCAAGATGAGCAGGTGCGTAAACATCAGCGTTTCTAATAAGTTTAATCAAAATTGTCACTTTTCCTTTCATTGCGTACCAAGCAGAGGCTCAGTACTGCCGACATGCTTACGCAGCCGGCTTATTTCTTTTCGTCTTCCAGCTTAGCGATACCGATACCGGTGTAGCCGTAGAACAGAGCGATAATGAAACCGGTGTAGCAGAGAATTGCCCAAGGAGCATAAT
Organism: uncultured Phascolarctobacterium sp.; assembly: GCA_934234275.1. Classification (GTDB taxonomy): domain Bacteria; phylum Bacillota; class Negativicutes; order Acidaminococcales; family Acidaminococcaceae; genus Phascolarctobacterium_A. The sequence continues at coordinate 496 of CAKQHU010000075.1, read as the reverse complement.
CAAGAGTTTCAATACCGGTGCAGGCGGTCATATAAGCACCTGCTGCAGACCAGGGAACCAACGGTACAAATACGGTACCTGCATCTTCCAAGGTACGGGACAAGTTCTTCGCAGCAAGACCTCTTGCTTTATAAGCATCACGGAACATTTCACCGGGAATCAGAATGGACAGGTAGGAGTTACCGGTGCACAGGCCCATGGTAATGCAGGAAGCAACGGTAGAAGCAATCAGATCACCGGTGCTCTTAGCAAAGGTCAGGATTTTTTGCAGAACTACTTCCAGGCAGCCGGCCTTGCTCATGATACCGGCAAAGCAGAATGCGCAGAATACCAGCAGAGTGGTGCCCATGATTTCAGCCATACCGCCGCGGTTCAGCAGTTTGATAATCTGAGGAGCAGCAGTAGCGGGGTCAAAGCCGGGAGTGGTCAGCATAGAAATTTTGAAGCCTTTTACAGTAGCCAGCAGCAGATTTTTCAGGTTGATGTTTTGGAAAAT